>CAIVXR010000028.1 GCA_903909925.1 uncultured beta proteobacterium
GCAAAAGGAGTTAGCCGCTGATCCAGAGCATTTGCGCTTGTATTCAATGATAGGCTTTCAATCTGCTAACTGGATTGCTTGGCAGATTTCCTCTACCACGGGAATCTTATTGGCTAGTCAAATTCCGAATGATTGGGGATTGGCGTTTGCTGGTGCAGTTGCTTTGGTTGTTATTATTGGACCGATGCTAGATCGTGCCTCAGCAAGGTGGGCTGCAGTGACAGCAGGGGCTGTTGCAGTAATGACGTATGGTATTCCATACAGACTCAATATTATTTTGGCAATTGGCGCTGCATTATTCGTCGGGATCATTTTGGATAAATCTCCAAAAGAAAGAGTGATCTCATGAGTGATGACGCTAGCATGAAAATTGTCTACCTCATCATTGGACTGGCTGTGGTGACTTTTGTCTCGCGTAGTTTCTTTATTCTGCTGGGTAATCGCATCAAGGTTTCAGACTGGGCCTTGGAGGCAATTCGTTATGCACCCTTGGCTGCCTTGATTGCTATTTTGGCGCCAGAAATCTTTTTGCCTCTAGGTGCTTCCAGTGTGATGGAATTCAATCTAAGACTTCCAAATATTTGGGGCGGAATTGCAGCGATGATTGCGTTCTATTTCAGCAAGAAAATGATTCCAACTCTGGTGATTGGCATGGCAGTCTATACAGCGGCTCGATTTTGGTTTGCCTGATAAAACAAGTAAGAAAAAGGCAGGATAGCGACTTAAAATCTGTCGACTCCCACACAATGAGCTAGTTGCATCAAAGCAACCTTTTGGTATTTATGTCATATAGGCACATACATAAGCTTGTAAAAAGGGCTTCAAAAGAGGATATTGTCATTACTTTATAAAAATATAAGGGACTGAAATGAAGAGCGTCATAATTTCCTTATATCGACTTTGGTCAAGTGAGGCACGATTATCTCAATGAAGACTAAGTGGGCAGTAACAGCATTAATAATTACTACTATATTTGCGACTTCAGTATTTGCGCAGTCCGATATCAATTCTCCCCCAGCTAAAAAGAAGACAACTTCTGCAAAAAAGAAATCACCCTCTAACAAGAAGAGATCATCAAAGCCAAAGAAACCTGCTGCTCCAGCTGCGATGGCGGCACCCTTAGTTGCATCACCGGAGCAAGCTACTGATAACTTCACTCCTATTGAGCCTATGCCTAAAGGCCCAACGCCTCCGCTAAAGAAGGAGGCGCCACCACCTAAGAGGGCTGTTGCTAAGCCTATAAAGAAAATTAGTAATGAGGCTATTAAGAATGCAAATAATGCTATTGGCATTCAGCTCATTAAAACAAACGTTAATTACGCAGAAACTGATCTAGATGGCAGTCTTTCCAATACAGAGAATGGTTATGTGCCAGGTTTTTCTTTAAATTTCTCAGTAATGAAAAATTTACTGCTTGGAAATGACTATATTGCAGCTAGCTATAGTAAAAATAGCGGAAATACCAACTACATTGGCGCTCTTTTAATTGGTGGAGGTGGTTATGGTTCAATTAGGCAAGTTCATCAAGCATCTTTGAAAGATTATTCAATACGATATGGCAAGGGTTTTGAGGTAAGTGACCGAATGATGTTAACCCCATTTATTGAGCTCGGCGCGCATCAGTGGAATCGTAACCTAGGGTCTTATCAAGAGGCCTATACCAATAAATACTACGCTGGCGGTTTGCTCGGTCAGATTTCTCCGAGTCAAAATTGGGTTGTCAGTGCATCTGGCGTCTACGGTAAAACTACAAGCTCAAACATTTCTCTTTCTGGTTCAATGGCGCAACTTTTCCCCGGTGCAAGTTTGGGTAACTCAGATATTTATAAGTTTGGTCTAGCCGTTGACTACGCTTTTACTCGTAGTTTTCATGGCAACTTAAGCTCGTCTTATTCAAGCTTTAAGTATGGGAGAAGCGCTGTTATTAACGGATTTCTTGAGCCTGATAGTGCAACAAAATACACAACATTCGGAGTTGGGGCTAGTTATAACTTCTAGCCGATATTGACCCCCTGACAGTTTTATGTAGAAATGGTCAAAACTCTTTATAATTGCCTTTTAGTTAAAGGCACAGAGCGCTGCTAAGAAGTGTTTGGTGCCCAGGAAGGGACTCGAACCCCCACAACCTTACGATCGCCAGCACCTGAAGCTGGTGCGTCTACCAATTTCGCCACCTGGGCATGCCTCTATTATAGAGGGATGGCTGTTTCAGAGGCTTTTCTAGGCTAATTTGGCTTTTTCCCTACAGACTCAATGGTTTGATACAGTAGGCTTATTCATAACAAAAATAGATATCAATAGATATAGCAAGGGCATGTATTGCCGAAGGAATTAAATGCGTAAAGCAAAAGACTTGGTGCCACGTGAGGCTGACCGTTTAGGGACAGTTCAAGGCCACCGAGATGGATTTGGATTTGTCATTCCTGATGATGGTGGTGAAGATATTTTTCTCTCGGAACGAGAAATGTCTCGCGTCATGCATGGCGATAGAGTCAATGTCAGAGTTTTAGGTACAGACCGACGTGGTCGTCCTGAAGGGCAGGTCGTTGAGGTAGTACTGCATGCAAACAAAGTTGTGATTGGTCGCCTCCTCAATGAAAACGGCGTACTCATTGTGGCGCCTGAAGATAACCGGATTGGCCATGACATCTTGATTCCTCCTAAGGGACAAGGTCAGGCCAAACTAGGTCAAGTCGTGAGCGTAGAGATCATTGACTACCCTGATAGCTATCGCCAAGCCCTTGGCCGTGTAGTGGAAGTCTTGGGCGAGATTGACGATCCTGGTATGGAGATCGAAATCGCCGTACGTAAATATGGCGTACCACATGAGTTCTCGGCTGCCGCCATGAAGGAAGCCGCTGCACTACCAGATTCTGTCCAGCAAGAAGATTTAGAGGGTCGGGTTGATTTAAGAGATATCCCTTTAGTTACCATTGATGGTGCTGATGCGAGAGATTTTGATGATGCGGTGTATTGCGAGCCGATCATGCATGGCAAGACCAAAGCTTGGCGCTTGATAGTTGGTATTGCCGACGTCTCGCATTACGTTAAGCCTGGTCACCCCTTAGATGATGAGGGTTTATTGCGCGCTACTTCGGTATATTTTCCAAGGCGTGTCATTCCGATGCTTCCCGAGAAGATCTCTAATGGCTTATGTTCGCTTAATCCCAATGTAGACCGTCTCTGTATGGTCTGTGACTCTGTAGTCGACAATAACGGTATTGTGTTGGCTTATCAGTTTTATCCTGCAGTCATGCATTCTGCCCAGCGTTTTACTTATGACACAGTTTGGGAGATTCTATCTAATAGCAAGGGGCCTGAGGCTGCACGTTTTGCAGAGTTCAGCCCATTACTCGGTAATCTTTACTCCTTATATAAGATTTTGCTAGCTGCTCGTGAAAAGCGGGGTGCTATTGAGTTTGAAACTACTGAGACTCAGATCATTAGTAATGAGCTTGGTAAGATTTTGCGCATTGAGCCGCGTCTGCGTAATGATGCACATCGCTTAATTGAAGAATGTATGTTGACAGCCAACGTTTGCGCTGCTGACTTCATTGATAAAAATAAACACCTCAGTTTGTATCGTGTCCATGGTGAACCTTCTGAAGAAAAGTTATTAACTTTACGCCAGGTATTGCGCACCTCAGGTCTTGCTCTGGGCGGCGGTGAAAAACCCAAGCCACGTGATTTTGCAAAATTGATGCGTGAGATCAAAGATCGTCCTGATGCCAATATGTTGCAGTCAGTAGTCTTGCGCTCCATGCAGCAAGCCATGTATCAGCCAGACAACGAAGGCCACTTTGGCTTGGCTTATCCAGCGTATTCTCATTTCACAAGTCCTATTCGTCGCTATCCTGATTTACTGACCCACCGTGTGATTAAGTCTATCTTGCAAAAGAAGGCATACGTTCCCGTATTGTCTCCAAAGGTGCCGCTCAATTTGACTTTGCCTCGCAAGGGTAAGGGTCGTGAGAACGCAGTCAACGCTAAGAAGTCACATAGTGATGCTAAGGCGAATACTGCCAAAGGGGCTAGAGCACCAAAAGGCGC
>CAIVXR010000029.1 GCA_903909925.1 uncultured beta proteobacterium
ATTCAACTTATCAAGATGCTTTAGCAATCTTTGAAAAATACCGTTTGGGTAAAGATGAAATTCCTGCAACAGTGCTCAATCATCTAAAGCAAGGTCTTGCAGGAGAAAAGCCAGAGACTTTGAAAGATGCTGATTTAGTAAATGCCCAAGTGGCTAATCATGTCATTGCTACTGCATATAAAAGTTTAGAGGCAGCAGCAGATTATGTTCGCACTCAAGGGTATGAGCCCATGATTCTGGGAGACACAATCACTGGTGAAGCCCAGACTGTTGGTATTACTCAGGCGCAATTGGCTAGAGAACATTTATCTAAGCAGACTGATAAACCACTTGCGCTGATTTCTGGTGGCGAATGTACCGTTACTATTCCTGCAGGTATTAAGGGTCGTGGTGGTCGTTGCAGTGAATATCTGCTCTCACTCTTTGCAGCCTCAAAAGATTTACCCCATTTGGCAGCTTTAGCTGCAGACACTGATGGTATTGATGGTAGCGAAAAAAATGCAGGCGCATGGTTTACGGGAGGCATCCGCAAAGCTAGCACTGATCAAGGTCTTGTCGCGGAGTCCTTCTTGGCTGCCCATGACTGCTACGGTTTCTTTGCACAATTAGACGCTTTAGTGGAAACTGGCCCTACACTGACAAATGTAAATGATTTCCGCATCATCTTACTTAATCAATAATTATGTCTAATAGCCCTGTCCAAATTGAACTCATTCAACCAGATGACTGGCATCTTCATATTCGTGATGGCGAGGTGATGAAAGATGTGTTGGCTGATACTGCGCGACAGTTCGCTCGTGCAATCATCATGCCCAACTTAAAGCCACCGGTTACTACAGCTGATTTAGCCAAAGCCTATCAAGCTCGTATTGAATCCAGTTTGAAGTTATTAGGTGTCGATAGCTTTACACCCCTGATGACTTTGTATCTCACTGACAATACTTCTGCCGATGAGGTGCAGAAAGCCAAGGCGCAAGGTATTGTCGCATTTAAGTTATACCCTGCGGGTGCTACTACCAATAGTGATGCGGGCGTTAGTGATATTAAGCGCTGCTATAAAGTTTTAGAGGCAATGCAATCGGTGGGAATGCCATTGTTGGTCCACGGAGAAGTCACTGCATCCCATATTGATATCTTTGATCGCGAAGCAGTCTTCATTGATACAGTGCTTGAGCCGTTACGTAAAGATTTTCCAGGGCTCAAGATTGTGTTTGAACACATCACTACCAAACAAGCTGCACACTATGTACGTGATGCTGCGACACCTAGTAATACTCTAGCGGCTACGATTACTCCCCAGCATTTGCTTATGAACCGCAATGCAATTTTTGCTGGCGGTATACGTCCACATAATTATTGTTTACCTGTACTTAAACGTGAAGAGCACCGTGTAGCCTTGTTAGATGCAGCTACTAGTGGTAATTCACGTTTCTTCTTGGGCACGGATAGTGCACCGCATGCCAAAGGCGCTAAAGAGGCGGCCTGTGGTTGTGCTGGCTGCTATAGCGCATTCAATGCTTTAGGTTTGTATGCCGAAGCATTTGAGAGTGTTGGCAAGTTAGAGAAATTAGAAGGATTCGCTAGTTTCTTTGGTCCGGATTTTTATCAGTTACCACGTAATAGTAAAAAGATTACCCTCGCTAAGCAGTCGCAAAACATTCCTGCAGAATTGCCTTTGGGTAATGAGACGATTGTTCCACTTCGTGCTGGCGAAACAATCGCCTGGTCACTGATTTAAATACCTACCTACTTTTTTGCAAGCCAATTTGCTCTGACTGCGTTAGACTGCAGGCGCAGAGTCAATTGGGCAATCGCCGCTTCTTTATTGAGGGGGAGGAAAGTCCGGACTCCATAGGGAAGGGTGATGGCTAACGGCCATCCACGGCGACGTGAGGAATAGGGCCACAGAGACGAGCGTATTTAGTTACGGTGAAACGCGGTAACCTCCACCCGGAGCAAT
>CAIVXR010000030.1 GCA_903909925.1 uncultured beta proteobacterium
CCCGGTTCTGATTGGTGAGCCTGGTGTCGGTAAGACCGCGATTGTGGAAGGTTTAGCTCAGCGCATTGTTAATGGTGAGGTTCCTGAAACTCTCAAGAACAAGCGCGTCCTAGTTTTAGATATGGCTTTGTTATTAGCAGGCGCCAAGTATCGTGGTGAGTTCGAAGAGCGTTTGAAGGCCGTATTAAGCGATGTTGCTAAAGACGAAGGTCAAACTATCATCTTTATTGATGAGATTCATACGATGGTTGGTGCTGGTAAGGGTGATGGCGCAATGGATGCTGGCAACATGCTTAAGCCAGCCTTAGCCCGTGGTGAGTTGCATTGCATCGGCGCAACGACTTTAGACGAGTACCGCAAGTACATCGAAAAAGATGCGGCTTTAGAGCGCCGTTTCCAAAAGGTAATGGTTGAAGAGCCCAGTGTTGAAGCAACGATTGCTATCTTGCGTGGTTTGCAGGAGCGTTACGAACTTCACCATGGTATTGAGATTACCGATCCTGCGATTGTGGCTGCTGCGGAGTTGTCGCATCGCTATATTACGGATCGTTTCTTACCAGATAAGGCGATTGACTTAATTGACGAAGCGGGTTCACGTATTCGGATGGAGATTGATTCCAAGCCCGAGGTGATGGACAAGCTAGAGCGTCGCCTGATTCAACTCAAGATTGAGCGTGAAGCAGTTAAGAAAGAAAAAGATGAGGCTTCTCAAAAGCGTCTTGGGCTCATTGAGGATGAAATCAAGCGGCTTGGTGCTGAGTATGCTGATTTAGAAGAAATCTGGAAAGCAGAAAAAGGCGCAGTTTTGGGCGCCGCTAACTTGAAAGAAGAGATTGAGAAAGTTCGTGCTGAGATTGTTAAGTTACAACGCGAGGGTAAATTAGAACAAGTCGCTGAATTGCAATATGGAAAATTACCAGAGCTAGAAGCTAAGCTTAAGTCTGCCGCTGCCGCCGAAGCTAAAGGTGATAAAAATGGTGTTGTGAAGAATAAGCTTCTGCGCACCCAAGTGGGCGCAGAAGAAATTGCTGAAGTGGTGTCTCGTGCTACTGGTATTCCGGTATCCAAGATGATGCAAGGTGAGCGTGATAAGTTACTCAAGATGGAAGAGCTCTTGCACAAGCGTGTGGTTGGCCAAGAAGAGGCTATTCGTGCAGTATCAGATGCGATCCGTCGCTCCCGCGCTGGCTTATCTGAAGAGAATCGTCCTTATGGATCTTTCTTATTCTTAGGGCCTACTGGTGTTGGTAAGACTGAACTCTGTAAAGCTTTGGCAGGCTTCTTATTTGATAGTGAAGAGCATCTCATTCGGATTGATATGAGTGAGTTTATGGAGAAGCATAGTGTTGCGCGTTTGATTGGTGCACCTCCAGGCTATGTAGGCTACGAAGAGGGTGGCTATTTAACTGAAAAGGTTCGTCGTCACCCATATAGCGTGATTCTCTTTGATGAAATTGAAAAAGCACATCCGGATGTCTTTAACGTACTCTTACAAGTATTGGATGATGGTCGCTTAACAGATGGTCAAGGCCGCACCGTAGACTTCAAGAATACCGTGATTGTGATGACCAGTAATATTGGCTCTCATCTTATTCAGTCGATGACCGGCAAGAAGCAGTTAGAGATTAAAGAAGCAGTGTTCGAGGAGCTTAAAAGTCATTTCCGTCCAGAGTTCTTGAACCGTATTGATGAGATTGTGGTCTTCCATGGTTTGGATAAAGCCAATATCGCCAATATCGCCAAGATCTTGCTGAAGAACTTATCAGATCGTTTGGCAAAAGTAGATATGCAGCTTGAGGTGAGTGATGCTGCCTTGAATAAGATTGCTGAAGTCGGCTTTGATCCTATCTATGGAGCAAGGCCACTCAAGCGGGCTATTCAGCAGTACATCGAGAACCCAGTTTCCAAGATGATCTTGGAAGGTAAGTTCGGGCCTAAGGATGTGGTACCTGTGGATGTAGATAAAAAAGGCGACTTTAGCTTTACGCGTCAGGTTCACTAAGTATTTCAGCAGGAATCGTCCTGTGCCAGTAAACTTGTGACATGACTGTTGCGCTGACCAGTAGGCGTGCCAGTGATGTCAGGGTTATTAGTTTGATTAGCCTGGCGCACGGCAGCTCCCACTTCTTTCATTTGATTCTGCCTCCCATGTTTCCATGGCTGAAGGATGCTTTTGCTTTGAGTTATGCCGAACTTGGTTTGCTCATGTCAGTTTTCTTTTTAATCTCCTGTATCGCCCAAGCTGCCTCTGGTTTTTTAGTTGACCGAATTGGAGCAAGGCCAGTTTTATTTGGTGGTATTGGATTGCTGATTCTTGCGGCCCTTATTTATTCTCAAAGTAATGGTTATGCGATGCTATTAATGGGCGCGGTAGTTGCTGGCTGTGGTAACGGTATTTTCCATCCAGTAGATTACACGCTAATCAATCACAAAGTTTCACCACCTAATTTGCCCTATGCCTATTCAATGCATGGAGTTACTGGCTATTTGGGTTGGGCAGCAGCACCAGCATTTATGGTTGGGATTGCGCAGTTGACAGATTGGCGTATTGCCTTTCAGTCAGCCGCTGTATTAGAGGCCCTAATCTTATTGATCCTCTGGCTGAATAAGTCTCAGTTAATTGATGATGTAAAAGAGCGGCATACGCAATCTGATAGCAGTGCGCAAGCCAGCAGTCCCGATAGTGCGCCAGTAAGTGCTTTTGCTTTTCTTAGACTCCCAGCAGTATGGTTCTGTTGGATATTCTTTTTCTTTAGCATGGCCTCAACTTCGAGCTTGCAATCATTTGCTCCTAGTGCGCTTTTTAATATTTATCAGACACCTTTGGACATCGGTAGTTATTTCATCACTCTCTTAGCGCTAGGAAGTGCGAGTGGAGTTTTATGCGGCGGTTATTTGGCTGCTAAATTACAGGCTCCAGAACGTATCGTGAGCTCTTGCTTATCTATAACAATAGTGATGTCTTTACTGTTGGGAACAGGTTTGGTTTCTACAGAAATTATTCCACTCATTTTCTTTGCGCTTGGATTTGGTTATGGTGTTGTTGCACCATCACGTGATCTTTTAGTAAAGCTAGCAACCCCTAAAGGGGTGGCAGGGCGAGTGTATGGAATTGTTTACTCAGGAATTGATTTAGGTGCAGCAGTAGGCCCATTCATCTTTGGTTTCTTTATGGATGCCGGCCTGCCTAAGGCTTTATTTCTTGGTATTGCCTTGTTTCAACTGATGATTATTCCGACTGTCTTTAAGGTATCAGCTGTCACTGCGGCTAAAGCTACTTAACAAGCCCTACACTTTTCATAATATGGAATGCCATTACACTGCATAAAATACAGTGCAACCTGGGATCATTCATTTCATTTCGATCAGTGAGCTCTCTTTCCGCATTATAAAAATACTCATTTAAGTTATTGTTTTTAAATAACTAAATATTTTTATATATCCCTGCTATACCCCTTGTTTACTTTGTTGAACTGTCTACACTCTTATATAAGACATAAGAGTTAAATGTCTCAATATTTGAAGTACTTGTTTAACTTAGGGAGAAAAACATGGCAGATCGTAAAGCAGAAATCGCAGCAATACAAAAAGATTGGGATACCAATCCACGTTGGAAAGGTATTACCCGTGGCTACACAGCAGAAGACGTTGTCCGTCTGCGCGGTTCACTCAAGATTGAGCACACTTTGGCCAAGCATGGTGCTGAGCGTCTCTGGCAATTAGTGAATAACGAAGCTTACGTAAACTGCTTAGGTGCTTTGACTGGTGGCCAAGCAATGCAGCAAGTGAAAGCTGGTGTGCAAGCTATTTACTTATCTGGTTGGCAAGTTGCTGCCGATGGCAACTCTTATGCCGCCATGTACCCAGACCAATCTTTATATCCAGTAGATTCAGTTCCGAAGATGGTTGAACGTATTAATAATTCTTTCCAGCGCGCTGATGAAATTCAGACTGCTAAAGGGATTAACAAAGGCGACGCAGGTTACATCGAGTACTTTGCTCCTATCGTTGCTGATGCTGAAGCTGGTTTTGGCGGTGTATTGAATGCATTTGAATTGAGTAAAGCGTTAATCAAGCAAGGCGCTGCTGGTGTTCACTTCGAAGACCAATTATCTTCAGTGAAGAAATGTGGCCACTTGGGTGGCAAAGTATTGTTACCAACAGCTGAATCTGTTCAAAAACTGATCTCTGCCCGTTTAGCTGCTGACGTTATGGGGGTTTCAACCATTATCCTGGCGCGAACTGATGCTGAAGCTGCTGACTTGTTAACTTCTGACTATGATGAAAATGACAAGCCATTTTTGACAGGTGAGCGCACTCCAGAAGGCTTCTATAAAACTCGTAAGGGCTTAGATCAAGCAATCTCACGTGGTTTGGCATACGCCGCTTACGCTGATATGGTTTGGTGCGAGACAGGTACGCCTGACCTTGAGTTTGCTCGGAAATTTGCTGAAGCGATTCGTGCGAAGTTCCCGGGTAAGATGTTGGCATACAACTGCTCACCATCTTTCAATTGGAAGAAAAACTTGGACGATGCAACGATTGCAAAGTTCCAACGTGAGTTAGGTGCAATGGGTTACAAATATCAATTTATTACCCTCGCTGGTATCCACTCTATGTGGTACAACATGTTTGATTTGGCACAAGACTATATGCAGCGCGGTATGACTGCCTATATTGAGAAAGTACAAGAGCCAGAATTCGCTGCTCGTGATCGTGGTTACACTTTCGTTTCACATCAGCAAGAAGTTGGTACTGGTTACTTTGATGATGTCACTACCGTCATTCAGGGTGGGAAGTCTTCTGTAACCGCATTGACTGGCTCTACTGAAGAAGAGCAGTTCCATTAATCCTTGATAGATCCCTAAGTAGTTTGTATTAGCAGTAGCACCAATACTGCCGCGGCATCTAAATTACCCCACAAGGGTGACTTAGATGCCGTTTTCGTATACATTCTTCTCATGACTAATTGCGCACTATGTAAAGATGAGCTCAAGCCTGAAGAGGGGCAGCTGATTTGGCGCGGTGATGACTGTCGTGTCATTCTTGTGAACGATCCCGACCTGCCAGGTTTTTGCAGAGTGATCTGGAATCGTCATGTTGCTGAG
>CAIVXR010000031.1 GCA_903909925.1 uncultured beta proteobacterium
GCCAGACCTAGCAATTGGCACAACACCAGTAGTACAAGCCGCTAAACAAGCTTCGATTCCATCGCTGTACTTTACGAATCTGATTTCAGCAAGACCATTGATGGGTCCTGCAGGTGCTGGCTCATTAGCGCAAGTGATTAATGCTGCGATTGGTAATCAAGCGCGCTTTGATGAGATGAAAGCATTTTTTGGTGATGTGGGATCTGGCTTTAAATCGGGTGTTTGGGAGAATGTTCCGCAAGATCGTCCAGAGTTCAAGGCTGAAGTACGCCGCAAGCTGGAGAAGAAAATCAAGAAGCGCAAAGCTGAGGAGATGATGTAATGTTTGTCATCGATCACGATCGCGCTGGTGGATATTGGGGAGCAGTATATGTATTTACCGCTATCAAAGGTTTGCAGGTAGTCATCGATGGCCCAGTAGGTTGTGAAAACCTACCCGTCACTTCAGTACTGCATTACACCGATGCTTTACCTCCACACGAGTTACCGATTGTGGTGACTGGTTTGGAGGAAGAGCAGTTAGGTCGTGAAGGTACCGAAGGTGCGATGAAGCGCGCACATGCTACTTTAGATCCCGATCTGCCAGCAGTAGTGGTGACAGGCTCCATTGCAGAAATGATTGGTGGTGGCGTTACTCCAGAGGGCATGAATATTGCCCGCTTCTTACCAAGAACGATTGATGAAGATCAATGGCAGTGTGCTAATCGTGCGATGTATTGGTTGTGGAGCGAGTATGGTACTCGCAAGATTCCAGAACGCAAACCGAGAGCAGAAGGTGAGAAGCCACGCGTCAATATTATTGGCCCATGCTACGGCACCTTCAATATGCCTAGCGATCTAGCAGAGATTCGCCGCTTAGCCGAAGGCATTGGTGCTGAAATTAATATGGTCTTTCCGCTAGGATCTCATTTGGCAGATGTTGAGAATTTAGTGAATGCAGATGTGAATATCTGTATGTACCGTGAGTTTGGCCGCATGCTGTGCGAAGCCCTAGAGCGTCCTTATTTGCAAGCACCTTTAGGCTTACATAGCACCACTCAATTCTTGCGTAAGCTTGGTGAGTTGCTTGGACTGGATCCAGAGCCATTTATTGAGCGTGAGAAACATACCACTATTAAACCGATCTGGGACTTATGGCGCTCAGTGACCCAAGATTTTTTCAGTACTGCAAGTTATGCAGTTGTTGCGAATGAAACCTATACCCGTGGCATCCGCCATTTCTTATCAGATGAGATGGGCCTGCCTTGTAGCTTTGCTGTTCCCAGAAAGCCTGGTGAAAAAACCAATAATCAAGATGTGCGCAAACTCACTAAAGAGAAGCCTCCACTCGTGATGTTTGGTAGTTACAACGAAAGAATGTATCTGGCTGAGACCGGTAGTAAGGCATCTTATATTCCAGCATCATTCCCAGGCGCGATTATTCGTCGTCATACCGGTACGCCATTCATGGGTTATGCCGGTGCAACATACATCATTCAAGAATTTTGTAATGGTTTATTTGATGCGCTCTTTTTTATCCTGCCATTGGGTACCGATATGGATAAGGTGGATGCTTCATTGACTCGCACTTATCGCTCTAACTCTCTGCCTTGGGATCAAGATGCTCAGAAATTGGTGGCTGACTATATTAAAACTAGACCCGTTCTGGTCCAGATTTCTGCTGCCAAGGAAATGCGTGACCGCGTAGAGCAAGATGCAGAAAAAGCCGGTGAAGAAAGAATTACAGCAGAAAGAGTGAAGTCTTCTTGCAAAGAAATCATTGAGGAGGTTGAAGCTTAATGGCCTCATTGATCAAAGTTGAGTACAACAAGTCATCTGATTTGTTGGAAACGGAATGTGGCATGCCGTACGCTACAGCCCATGTCGTGCGGGTAAAGCGCGATAACGGCCGCAAGGCTATTTTTGAAGGAGGTAATTGGTTATGAGCGACCACAGAACAGGTTCAATATCTGGCCTTACTGATGACGAAGCCAAAGAGTTTCACCAGTTGTATATCCAAGGCTTAGTTGGTTTTTCTTCCATAGCAGTAGTAGCCCACATTTTGGTTTGGGCTTGGCGTCCTTGGTTCCATTGAAATCGGACTAAATCTTAGGGGAATGAAATGAAAAATAGTCACGTTATGAGCAAAGAAAAAAATATGATTAGAGAGGATTCAATTACTTTCAATCTTATTTTTATTTTGTGTTTTTTAGTGTGCTTTGTTATTTCTTTGTTTACCCAGATTTTGCCCAATAAGTGGAGTTCTTGGCTTCCAGGAGCTGAAGAAAAATCGCTTATCGATGGTACGAAGTCGGCAGTTTATGGCTTTATGTCTTACTTAAATTAGGAGAAGATTATGTGGAGAATTTGGAAACTGTATGATCCTTTGCGATCAATGGTTGTTCAAGGTATTTTTCTGTTTGGTCTTGCAGCAATGATTCACTTGATTTTGCTCAGCAGCGTTCGTTACAACTGGTTGGATGGTTTAAGCCAAGCCCAGTTCAAGGCGATGGAAGCAAAAACAGGTTCTGCAACACCAGCCTCTGTTCCAGCAGGAAAGTAATTGAGTTGATAAGAAAAATGGTGAATAGGGTTAGGCTAAACAACTTTTTAGCTCAACCCTATTTATCCATTCATTGGAGAATATAAAAAATGGCCATGCTCAGTTTTGAGAGAAAGTACCGAGTACGAGGCGGTACCTTAGTTGGTGGGGACTTATTCGACTTTTGGGTAGGGCCGTTTTATGTTGGATTTTTTGGTGTCACTACTGTCTTCTTTGCTTTTTTAGGCACCGCACTGATTTTATGGGGTGCTTCACAGGGTCCTACCTGGAACCCTTGGCAGATTAATATTGCGCCACCGGACATTAGTTATGGATTAGGTTTTGCCCCCTTATTAAAAGGTGGCCTGTGGCAGCTGATTACGGTTTGTGCTTTAGGCGCATTCCTTTCATGGGCCTTACGCGAAATCGAAATTTGCCGAAAACTCGGCATGGGCTTACATGTTCCTTTTGCCTACTTAATGGCAGTCTTTGCTTATTTCACTCTGGTAGTGATTAGGCCTGTTCTCATGGGTGCATGGGGCTATGGTTTCCCGTACGGCATTTTGAGTCACCTTGATTGGGTATCCAATACGGGCTATCAGTACTTACATTTTCATTACAACCCAGCACATATGATCGCTGTGTCTTTATTCTTTGCAACAACTTTTGCTTTGGTATTACATGGCGGCTTGGTCTTGTCATCTACTAATCCGCAGAAAGGGCAGTTTGTTAAAACGCCTGAACATGAAGATACATTCTTTAGAGATGCGATTGGTTATTCAATCGGTACTTTAGGAATTCATCGCCTTGGATTGTTTTTAGCTTTAGCAGCAGTTTTCTGGAGCGCCGTTTGTATTGTGATTAGCGGCCCATTTTGGTCTCGTGGTTGGCCAGAATGGTGGGGCTGGTGGTTGAACCTGCCGATCTGGCGATAAGAAGGGACTATAAAAACTATGGAATATCAAAACCTTTTTACCCAAGTTCAAGTAGTTGCCCCTCCACATCATGGAACCTCTATTGATCCCTATGATGAGCGTGAGCGTTTTGGAGAGCCTAAGCTTTACCATTTATTTGGCCGGCTTGGTAATGCGCAGCTAGGTCCGATTTATTTAGGCCGCTTAGGTTTAGCCTCTTTATTTTTTGGCATTATCGCCATTCAGATTATGGGCTGGAATATGCTGGCCTCGGTCAACTGGAGTCCAATTCAATTTGTGCGCCAATTATTTTGGTTATCACTAGACCCACCTTTACCTAAGCATGGTCTGTCCTTGTTTATGCCCTTAAACGAGGGTGGTTGGTGGATGATGGCAGGCTTCTTCCTCACCTTGTCAATTTTGTTGTGGTGGGCAAGAATGTATCGTCGTGCCATCGCTCTGGGTATGGGCACTCATATTGCCTGGGGTTTCTTGGCAGCCATCTGGCTATATCTTGTGCTCGGATTTATTCGTCCGATCATGATGGGTAGTTGGAGCGAAGCAGTTCCTTTTGGAGTCTTCTCCCATTTGGATTGGACTGCGGCTTTTTCTCTCCGATATGGAAATTTATTCTATAACCCCTTCCACATGCTCTCGATTGCTTTCCTCTATGGATCAGCACTCTTATTTGCGATGCATGGCGCAACCATTTTGGCAGTGAGTCGCTTTGGAGGCGAACGTGAGATTGAGCAAATCGTTGATCGTGGTACAGCCTCAGAAAGAGCTGCTTTGTTCTGGAGATGGACCATGGGCTTTAATGCCACGATGGAATCGATTCACCGTTGGGCTTGGTGGTTTGCAGTGTTAACACCTTTAGTTGGTGGCATTGGTATTTTGCTCACCGGCACAGTA
This sequence comes from uncultured beta proteobacterium, assembly GCA_903909925.1. Lineage (GTDB taxonomy): Bacteria > Pseudomonadota > Gammaproteobacteria > Burkholderiales > Burkholderiaceae > Polynucleobacter. The sequence continues at coordinate 4,348 of CAIVXR010000031.1, forward strand.
GTAGATAACTGGTATTTATGGGCAGTAAAACATAATGTTGCGCCTTCTTACCCTGATGTCTTTGGTGTTCCAATACCTGATCCAGCCACTTCTGGATTCATCCCACCTGCTGCACCTGTTATTACAGGAGTTAAGCCATGAAGCAATTGAGAAAATTTCTGATATTGCCGGCTCTACTGGCAAGTGTTCTGGTACTGTCTGGCTGTGAGAGACCCCCAATGGAAACTGTCCAGCATGGATTCCGTGGCACGGGGATGGATTTAATTTATAACCCGCGCATATTGGCTGAACAAGCAGAGAAAAATGCGGTACCTGTCTCATATGGACCAGCTCCAGCAGAGGGGCCTAAGGCTGGCGCTGTTTATAAGAATGTCAAAGTTCTCAATAATTTAAGCGTTGCGCAATTTACTGCTTTCATGGTTTCCATGACAAGCTGGGTTGCGCCAGAGCAGGGTTGCACTTACTGCCATAACGCTGCTAACTTTGCAGATGATTCACTCTATACCAAGCAAGTTGCACGCAATATGATTTTGATGACGCAGCGGGTTAATACTCAATGGCAAGATCACGTTGCTCAGACTGGCGTAACTTGCTATACCTGTCACCGCGGCAACAATATCCCTCAGCAAGTTTGGTTTAAGGATCCGAAACAGCAAACAGGTAATGGACTCTTGGGCGATAAGGATGGACAAAATACTCCGGTTGCTGCCTCAGGCTATTCTTCCTTGCCAAATGATTATTTCTCTAGCTATCTCACGAAATCGAGTAATATTCGTGTGCAGGGTGGTACCGCATTACCAACTGGTAATAAACATAGTATTCATGAAACTGAATCAACCTATGCATTGATGATGCATTTCTCAAACTCATTAGGGGTCAATTGCACGTATTGTCATAACACTCGCAATTTATCTTCATGGGAAGAGAGTCCACCTCAAAGAGCGAGGGCTTGGTACGCCATTCGGATGGCGCAAGACATTAATAACAATTACATGGAGCCGATTAAGGGATTGTTTCCAGAGCATCGTTTAGGCCCAACTGGCGATGTAGCTAAAGCTAATTGTGGTACTTGTCACCAAGGTGCTTATAAGCCGCTTTATGGAGTATCGATGTTGCCAGACTATCCTTTCTTAACTGGCCCAGCCAAGCCAGCTCTAAAGGCAAAAGATGCTACTCCACCACCAGCAAAATCGGTGGCAATGAAGTAACCTACAGCTCGTGATAACCAATAGCGTCATAGGAACAATATGACGCTATTTTTTTGTAGAAAAGTTGGTTTGAGTAAATGTTAAAAAAAGCTGACTTTAAGGAAGACGAAACATCCACAGCTATTGTGATTGGAAGTGGATTTGGCGGATTAGCTGCTGCCATTCGTTTGTCTTGTAAAGGCTATAAGGTCATTGTTTTAGAAAAGCTGGATGCTCCAGGGGGCAGGGCCTACGTTCATCATCGTGATGGCTATACCTTTGACGCCGGCCCTACCATTATTACTGCACCATTCTTGCTCGAGGAGTTATGGGAATTGTGTGGCAAGAAGATGTCAGATGATGTTGATCTACGATTAATGGATCCTTTTTACCGAATCCGTTTTGACGATGGTACTCATTTTGATTACACCGGTGACCCCGCCAGAATGCGCGCAGAAGTAGCTAAGTTTGCGCCAGAGGACTTACCCGGTTACGAGCGCTTTTTAGTAGAAGCAGAAAAATGCTACAAGCTTGGATTTCAGGAGTTAAGTTCGACGGCATTTGACTCAATCGGCGATTTAATTCGAGCAATTCCATCGATGATTAAGATGCGTGCTTGGGAGAGCATCTACAAATTAGTCGCCCGTCACTTAAAGAATGACAAAATCCGCCAAGTGATGAGTTTTCATCCGCTGCTCATTGGTGGTAATCCTTTTTCGGTTACAGCAGTTTATGCACTCATCAACTCCTTAGAGCGACGCCATGGTGTGCACTCGGCAATGGGCGGCACAGGCTCTTTAATTAAGGGCTTAGCAGGTCTATTAGCGGGTAGAGGAGTACAAATTCGTCTGAACTCTGAGGTAAAACGCATTGAAGTGGAAGACGGTAAAGCTCAAGGTGTCACGCTAGCCAATGGTGAATTTATTCCTGCAGATATCGTGGTCTCCAATGCAGATGCAGCATGGACTTATCAAAAGCTCATCGCGCCAGAGCATCGAAAGGTTTGGACCGACTCCAAAGTCAACAACAGTAAGTACTCGATGAGTCTCTTTGTTTGGTACTTTGGTACAGATAAACAATATCCGGATGTTCCTCACCATATGATTTTGTTGGGTAAGCGTTATAAAGAACTCCTCACGGATATCTTTAAGAAGCATGTGTTAGCAGATGACTTTAGTTTATATTTACATAGACCAACCGCTACTGATCCATCTTTAGCGCCTGCTGGAGGCGATGCATTTTATGTGTTAGCCCCGGTACCCAATTTAGCAAGCGGTACAGACTGGGCTAAAGAGGCTGAGCCTTATCGTCAAATGATTGCCAAGTACTTAGATGAAAGTGTTTTACCTGGATTTGAGAAGCATCTTAAAACATCCTTTCTCATGACGCCGCAAGACTTTCAGGATCGTCTCCTGTCCGTTAAGGGCGCTGCCTTCGGTTTTGAACCGCTCTTGCTTCAAAGCGCTTGGTTTAGACCTCATAATCGTAGCGAAGATGTGCAAGGACTGTATATGGTGGGAGCTGGAACCCATCCAGGCGCAGGCATCC
>CAIVXR010000032.1 GCA_903909925.1 uncultured beta proteobacterium
AATTCCTCATTCACATATTCAGTGCCTAAATTGAATTGAATAGGCTCTACGTTCACAGGCTTAAACCATAAATGAGGTTTATATGCCTCGGGAATGAAAGTATTTGTTAGGGTGGGGTCTTGAACTTGCCCAGTTCGAGTCGGCTTGCTAAAACGCCAACCCAACTGGTTGATAGCAACGCTCACTGGAATCCCGCTGCTTTGGCTCTCATCTTGTGCGGCATTTAGGGTACTCACTAGCTGGTCTAAATTGTTGCGCCAATAGCGTTCATCGTGGTTTGGAATGGCTAGTACTGCAACACCTAACAAGATCGCCACGATCGTTAAAGCCAATAACATTTCAATTAAAGTAAATCCTCCGTCTGATGATTTAGGCGGGCAAAGGGAAGATCTCTCTTTGTCAGATTCCAATGTCAGCATCAGTACCAGTTCCACCTGGTTTCTTATCGGCCCCGTAGCTAAAGACATCAACTTCTGCCTTAGTGCCTGGATTGGTATATTGATATGGATTGCCCCAAGGGTCGTTCGGGAGTGCGTCTAAGTACCCGCCTGTCTTCCAGTTTTGTGGAATAGGTTCAGCGCTAGGTCGTGTAACCAAAGCATTAAGCCCTTGCTCCGCCGTTGGGTAGCGCCCAATATCTAGGCGATAGAGCTTGAGGGCCTGATTGATGGTACCGATATCTTGCTTAGCCGCTGTTATGCGAGCTTCATCAGGGCGCCCCATGATCCTTGGCACGATTAAGGCGGCCAAGATTCCAATGATGGCAAGTACCACCATCATTTCAATTAAGGTAAATCCAGCTTCACCATTACTGACTTTGTTTTTGGTCCGCTTTTTTACTGTATTAAGAAGATTGAGCATGGTATTGATTTAGTTTTTTCTAACTTGTGATGGCCTATCGTTAGAGCTGCTTGAATTTTTGCTTTTTTGTAAAGCAAAGCTCAACTCCTTGCCTTGATAGAGTAGGGTAGCTGAATCAGGATTGATGGATTGCAGCATCATTCCTCTGTTCATTTGCTCGCCAACCGCAATCGCTCCAGTGGATTTGCCGTCGATATCAAAAAGAGCGAATCCTTGGTTAAGTCCGGCCTCATTCTTGCCAGTTACCACCAGCACACGTAAGACAATATTTTCTGCGGCAAGGGGTTTGCTGCCAAACAGCATGTAACTCGTCCCAATATCTTGATTGGTGTGCAGAGTGATCCCTTTGAAGTTCTTTGGAAGAATTTCTGCAGGACTTGGAATTTGTAGGATATGAATGAGCCAGTAAGTTGAAGAGACTAGCGTTAGCAGAATAAAGACATAGGAAATCAATTGACTCACCCGAATTGGAGTCAGGTAAGCGGAGGCTAAGGAATTCTTTCCCAGTAATTTTTTTGATTGACGAATATGCCAATCCAGATTCGCTCTGGTGTCGCTTAACTTGCTGAGAATAAGCGTTTGTATTCGTTTCAAAAATTCACCTTCTAGTGGTTTATAGCGGCATATTCCCAAAAATGCCATTTTTGACACTAAAACCTTGTTAGGCCTAGTTCTAGCCTTGCTCTATATTCAGATATAGTACTATACATGGTGTCATTATGAGGTGACCCTCAAGACCCTATTTACAGATCTGGATGAGGCATTTCGTGAAATTTCCACCCTTGACTATGGCAAAGGTATTCTCCCGGTGGGGCTCATTACCCACAATTGGCTTCCTTTCCCAAATTCTGGAAAAGCTAAGTTCAATTCAGGCTCGCCATTTTCAGAGAAAGCCGTCTCCATTTCTCTGGGCAGTCTTGGCTATCGCCTTCATATTCTTATGTCTTAACTATTGGATCTTGCCAGCCGTCAATGATATGGAGTCTAGGGTCGCATTGCGGCCAGCACAATGGGCGCAATTAGAAAATCTCATTAGATTATCTAAGGCAAATACATCACAAGTAAGCAGCATCGAGCCCATGGATGAGGCAGAGCTTCAAAGAATTCGAATGATCTTGGTGGCAAAAGGTATTAAGCCAGCGGTATTAAGGCTGAATACAGAAAATCCACCTCGGGTTGAACTTCAAATGAGCGATGTCTCATTTTCTAGTGCAGTCGATGCCCTGGAGGAGATGAGAAAAACGTGGAGCCTATACCCAGATTATATTGAAGTGAGTTCAACCCCTAAATTATCTGTAGTGAATCTCAGTGCCAAATTGAAACAAATGGGTGTGCTGATTGGTGCTACAAATTTTCCTAATATTGCAGCCGAGCAATCAAGATGAATCTTTTCTTAAATTCATCTGCTAAAAGTATTTCTAAAGTATTCTGGATGATTGCGCTATCAGTGATATTGGCGATCCTCATATCGCAGACTCCTGCCTCGACTTTAGCTAGCACAATCGATCGCCAATCGGATTGCCGCGTGGTTTTGCACCAACCCATTGGAACTATTTGGAATGGAAGTGCCGCACTCGGTTTCTCTGAGCCAGACTTAGCGAGCGGTTCTTGCCGAGCGCCAGTTGCCTTAACAGAAAGATTGACTTGGAATACTCAATGCAGCGTGGTGAATGGCCAGTGTCTGGTTGAAATCAATTTTGTATCACTTGATAAGCCATTACTGATTACCATTGGCCTTAATCAAATTAAAGTTACCGCTGGTGAAATGACATTGCCTGCTTCTATCCTTGAAGCCTTTGGTAATCCTTGGAGCACGCTGCGTCCTCGTGGTCAGCTCTTAGCACAATGGGGCGATCTTCAAAAGGGCGCCGATACTACGGGAGTTATTCGACTGCATATGAATAATGTAAGTAGCCCTATTAGTGTAGTAAAGCCATTGGGCAGTTATGAAATCAAAGCTAATTTGGGTCAAGCAGGAACCTCTTTTGCTATTGATACCACTGCAGGCCCTCTCTTGCTAAACGGCAAAGGAGAGCTTGGCGCTAAAGATAGTTCAGGTGTGCATTTTTTGGGCAGCGCTCATGCAGCACCTGAGGCAGAAGACTCTTTAATTGGTTTGCTATCTTTGTTGGGGAAAAAAGATGGCGATATTTATCGTATGCAGTATTAAGAACAAGACAGTAATTCATACCAAATGAATATTAATAAGAGACATTTCTTTCTAAAGATTTTGCTATGCCTTCTGTGTAATCAGATGGCATTTATGCCAATTGTGTCTGCACAAAATAATTCCCCTACTGAATCTGCAACTATTACGCTATCGTTTAATAATGCTGATATTGAATCAGTAGCCAGCGTAGTTGCAAAAACGACGGGTCAAACTATATTGGTTGACCCGCAAGTGAAAGGCACCATTACGCTGATTAGTAATAAACCAGTTACCAAAACAAAAGCACTAGATTCTTTTTCCACTGCATTGCGTACTTCTGGATTTGCTTTGGTTGAGACTAATGGTATTTATCGGGTCGTTACCCAAGCAGATGCTAAGTTGGTAAGTACCTCGGTTACAACTGGCAAGGTCAAGCAAGAGGGTGATCAAATTATTACTCGGGTCTTTAAGCTCAATTACGAGTCAGCCAACAGCTTATTGCCAGTATTGCGCCCATTAGTTTCGCCAAACAATACGATTAATGCCTACCCTGGCAATAACACCATCGTGGTAACGGACTACGCTAGCAATATTCAACGCATATCTGAATTACTCGACTCTATCGATGCACCCACTTCATCTGATGTACAGACGATCAAACTCCGTTATGCAATTGCGTTAGATATCGCATCAATGCTCAACAAGGTATTGGATTCAGGATCTACTGGCGGCGCTGATGGCAGCAATAAAACAGTGATCATGGCTGACGCGAGAAGTAATTCCTTATTAATTCGTAGCGCTAGCCCTGAAAAAATTAGACAGATTCGTGCGCTAGTGGCCAAATTAGATGCGCCAGGTAATAGTAATGGCAATATCTGGGTAGTCCCATTGCGCAATGCTGAGGCTACGAAGTTAGCCGTGACGCTTAGAGCAATTGTTGCTGCTGATGCGGCTTTATCAGCGCAAGTTGCCAGTGGCTCCGTTAATCAAGGAGTGAGCAATGCTCTTAATACCACGACAAACACTCAATCTTCACAAACTGCTAGCTCATCAGCTGGCAGCATGGCTGCTACATCGGCTTTGACTAGCAGTAGTGCCCCAACAACAGGGGGCATTATTCAAGCAGAGCCTGCAACAAATTCCATCATTATTACTGCAAGTGAGCCCTTATATCGAAATCTGCGGCATGTGATTGATCAGCTCGATAAACGACGCGG
>CAIVXR010000033.1 GCA_903909925.1 uncultured beta proteobacterium
AAGGCAATCGACTCTGCATCTAAGCGGGTATTGAGAGCATTTAATACGGCGCCTGCCATCGGGATACCAAAATGGGCTTCCACCATTGGCGGCGTATTGGGCAACATCACTGCAACCGTATCTCCTAGGCCAATGCCATACTTTTGTAAGGCACTCGCAAGACGGCAGCAACGCTCATAGGTTTGCTGCCATGTTTGCCGTAATTTTCCATGAATGATGGCAGTCTTGTTGGGATAAGTCTGCGCAGAACGCTCTAAAAATAATAGCGGGGTAATCGGGGTGAAGTTCGCCGAATTACGATCCAAACCTTGTTCATAAATATTTGCCATCATGCACCTTCAATAACAGTGTTTTTGATTCTATTGAAACAATTTAAATATCGGCTAACGCCTTGACATGAGCTACTACGCTACGACCTAAAGCAGAGAGGTTGTAGCCTCCCTCGAGGCAACTCACGATACGACCTTGCGCGTAATCTTTTGCAATTTCCTTCAGGCGCTGAGTGATCCAAACATAATCGTCTTCCACCAAACCCATTTGACCTAAGTCATCCTCACGATGCGCATCAAATCCAGCAGAAATAATGATGAGCTCTGGCTCAAAGTTACGTAAAGCTGGCAACCAGCGCTCTTCCACAATCGAGCGCACCACATCACCGCGGGTAGATGCAGGCAAGGGTACATTCACCATATTGTCAGAGGACTCTAATCCGCTATATGGATAGAAGGGATGCTGGAAAAAGCTGCACATCATCACACTAGGATCATTGAAAAATGCAGCCTCAGTACCATTACCATGATGTACATCAAAATCAATAATAGCGACACGTTTAATGCCATAAGTTTCTTGAGCATAGCGAGCTGCAATCGCAACGTTATCGAACAAACAAAAACCCATGGAGCGAGTTGGCTCGGCATGATGTCCAGGCGGCCTTACTGCACAAAAAACGTTATCGACTTCACCCTTCATTACTGCATCAACACCTGCTATTGCAGCGCCTGCTGCACGTAATGATGTTCTATAGGTATGAGGGTTCATAATAGTGTCACCATCAAGCATGAAGTAACCGCTCTCTGGGGCGCGGTCTCTGACAAATGCCACATGGTCTGGACTATGCACCAATTCCAATTGATCTTCGGTTGCCAAGGGGGCATCCAAATGATGAAGAAAGCGATCTACACCACTACGAATCAGTTGATCATTGATCGCCTGAATTCGCTCAGGGCACTCTGGATGATGACTTCCCATCTCATGTTTCAGAAAGTCTGGATGAGTTATGTATCCTGTTGTCATTACCCTAAATCCTTAATTGCAAAACTCTGATTGTTATCATCTCATTTAACGTGTTTATTTCTCAAACATCCATCCTATTACGCATGCATCGTGGCATCTCTTACACACTACTAGCCTTGCTTCTGGCCGCCTGCGCGAGCACGCCAATACCAACAACAAAGCCTGAGCAATCCATCGTAAACCAAGCTGATGATGAGGCCACCGAAGCGCGAGTCAGTCAAAACCTCAATGAACTGCTCAGTCAAGTCTCCCAGACCCAAGAAATCCCCTTGCAAAGCCTGGAATCGGCCTTTATAGATGCTAAAACGATTCCTTCAATACGCAAATTGGTATTACCCCCATCGGGTACTTTTAAGAAAAATTGGCTAGCTTACCGTAAACGCTTTATTGAGCCAGTTCGCCTTAAGGCTGGAAAAGCTTTTTGGGAAGACAACCAGGCCTTTTTAAGTCAGGTGGAACAGGATTCTGGAGTACCCGCGCAGATTATTGTTGCCATTATTGGTATTGAGACCATCTATGGACGTCAGACAGGCAGTTTTCGAGTCAAGGATGTTCTGTCCACCCTAGCCTTTAGCTACCCAGAGACGCCCAATAAACCTACCCGTGAGCAGCTCTTTAAGGATCAGCTCAAAGAACTCATCCTTCTATGTTGGACCGAGGCTGGCGGGAAGTTGCCAGCCAAGAACAGTATGCAGGGCGTTAATAGCGCACGTTTTAGTACCTGTCTTAATCAAAATAGCTCCTATGCTGGCGCGATAGGTCTACCCCAGTTTATGCCCAGCAGTATTCGCAGCTTTGCAATTGATGGTGATGGCGATGGACGAATCGATTTAAAGCAGAGTCCCAAAGATGCCATTGCCAGCGTTGGTAACTTCATGAAAAAACATGGCTGGCAGGCTGGTATGCCAATTTCTTTTCCTATACAAGTCGATGCTATATCAGCGGCTAAAGATTTAGCCGATGGAGAGCCGCAGTTAAAACACACAGTTCAAGAACTAATTGAAAAAGGGATTCTGACTAAACAACAGGGTGATTTACAAAGCGGTGGTGTTGAGCCTAGTAGCAAAGCATTCATTGTGGATCTCCCCTACCCGGATAAAGATGGCACAGATCAAGTTCAATACTTTGTCGGTTTAAATAACTTTCTCACAATTGTGCAATACAACCGAAGCTACTTCTATGCACAAAGCGTTGCTGAGTTTGCAGAGGCTCTAGGATACAAGAATCAAAGTGTAGTACCGGTAGAAAATACTGGTAAAGCGACGAATAGTAAAACCACCAGTGAAAAGCCCAAGCACAAGAAATCTAGCGCAAAGAAAAAGCCAAAAACAAATTAAGCTGGTGGATTAGGCCGGAAATACACCGGTAGATAAGTAGCGATCGCCGCGGTCGCAAACAATAAATACGATAGTCGCATTTTCAACCTGACGGGCAATACGTAAGGCCACCACTAATGCACCCCCAGCTGATATGCCACAGAAGATCCCTTCTTGGGCCGCCATACGACGTGCCATCTCTTCAGCATCGGCTTGCGTGACGTATTCAATCCGATCAACTTTATCGCCTTGATAAATCTTAGGAAGATACTCTGGAGCCCATTTACGGATTCCAGGAATTTGTGAGCCCTCTTCAGGCTGCGCACCAATAATCTGAATAGCTGGATTCATAGACTTTAGATAAGTCGAGACGCCAGTAATTGTTCCCGTAGTACCCATCGCAGAAATAAAATGGGTAACTTGCCCATCAGTATCACGCCAAATCTCTGGCCCAGTAGTTTCAATATGTGTTCGTGGATTATCAGGATTTGCAAATTGATCTAACAATCTGCCACGCCCCTCTCGTTGCAGCTGGAGTGCATAGTCCCGCGCAAACTCCATACCGCCAGTAGCTGCAGTCAAAATGAGTTCAGCCCCATAGGCAGCCATACTTTGACGACGCTCAATACTTTGATTCTCTGGCATGACCAATACCATCTTGTAGCCTAACATGGCAGCTGTCATGGCTAAAGCAATGCCAGTATTGCCGCTTGTTGCTTCAATGAGAGTATCACCAGGTTTGATTTCTCCGCGCTCTTGTGCGCGCATGATCATCGACAGCGCAGGTCGGTCTTTCACCGACCCGGCTGGATTATTGCCTTCTAACTTACCCAAAATCACATTATTGCGAGCCGAATTCTCGAGACCCGGAATCCGTTGCAATTGAACTATAGGTGTATTGCCTACAGTTTGTGAAATAGTCAGGTAAGAAGGTTTGCTCATAAAGTCATTTTAGCCGTAAGCAAACCTACACGCGAAAGGGCTTAATTTCTGCGACCTGCTCCCGAACGCTCCGGCTGATGGCGATTACCAGTTTGAGTACGAGAATTGCGTCTGCTAGAGGCCCCGCCCTCTTTTTTAGTTCTACCGTTGGGCTCCCGAAAGGAGCTAGGGGCCTCGATCGTTAAACCGTTATCCACCATCTTTTCGACAGATTTCATACCAATACCACGGACGCGTTTCTGCAAATCGTTAGCATCTTGAAAATGGCCGCCATCCAAGCGCTCAGCAATGATTGTTTTTGCTTTAGAGGGTCCAATCCCCTTGATACTTTCCAATTCAGATTGGGTGGCGGTATTCACGTTTATGGGAGATGCAGTAACACCCAAAGACACAAATGCTAAAGTTGCTGAGAGGGCCGCAGCTCTTATTAATTTATTGAAATGTTTCATCATCAATTCTCCAGAAGTAAATAAAAAATCCACGAACACAAAGTGTGCGTGGATTGTTTACAACGTGAAGATAGTGCTTGTGTTGACTGGCTTAAAGCGGATTAGCTAAAAAATCGGCATTAGATGATAACCACTCAATATAGCGACCTACGCCCTGCTCAACATCGAGGAAGGGTTCTGTATAGCCAGCGGCGCGTAGTTTGGTGAGATCTGCTTGAGTGAAGCACTGATATTTACCTCTGAGCGCATCCGGAAAGGGGATGTACTCAATCGCTTTTTCTTTTACTAATTCTTGTAGAGTTGCCGGTTTTGCTTTATCCAGCTTGCGCATTGCATTAGCGACTGCATGAGCAACATCATTAAATGGTTGCGCACGTCCGCTCCCTAAATTAAAGATACCGCTGATTTCTGAATGATCTAAGAAGAAGAGGTTTACTTTTACCACATCTTCAACAGAAACAAAGTCACGACTTTGCTCGCCCGGACCATAACCACCATACTCACCAAAGAGTTTTACATGCCCATTGGTCTTGTACTGGTGATATTGATGAAAGGCTACCGATGCCATGCGACCCTTATGAGATTCACGTGGGCCATAGACGTTAAAGTAACGAAAACCCACTACCTGTGCAGCATTCGCTTTTTCTGCAAATCGCTTCCGCATCACTTGATCAAATAGAAACTTTGAGTAGCCATAGATATTGAGTGGCTTCTCATACTCACGACTCTCTACAAAGACATCTGAGCCGCCGTAAGTTGCTGCAGAAGATGCGTAGAGCAGTTGCACTTTTTGGGCTGTGCAGATATCCAACAAGTCCATGGTATAGCGATAGTTATTCGCCATCATGAAAATGCCATCAGTCTCCATCGTGTCAGAGCATGCACCTTCATGAAAGACTGCTTTTACTTTGCCAAAACGAC
>CAIVXR010000034.1 GCA_903909925.1 uncultured beta proteobacterium
GATCAGCGCTTAAAGTTCTCGCTAAATACGAACCGGAATTCCTTGGGCGGCCATATATTCTTTTGCCTGCCCTACGGTGTACTCGCCATAGTGAAAAATGCTGGCTGCCAATACGGCGTCAGCATGGCCTTGGGTAATGCCATCCACTAAATGCTGCAGATTGCCCACACCACCTGATGCAATCACTGGTACTGATACTGCATCACTCACAGCTGCGGTTAAAGCTAAATCAAAACCATCCTTACTGCCATCACGATTCATACTGGTGAGCAAAATTTCACCGGCACCCCGTTTAGCCACCTCACTGGCCCACTGCACGACATCAATGCCTGTAGCTGTTCTGCCACCATGAGTAAATACTTCCCAATTTCCAGCAGGCGTTTGCTTAGCGTCAATCGCAACCACAATGCATTGAGAGCCGTAATAGGCTGCAGCATCAGAAACTAAATCGGGATTAGCCACTGCAGAAGAATTCATACTCACCTTATCTGCGCCGGCATTGAGTAAGCGGCGCACATCAGCAACTGCACGCACACCACCACCAACAGTGAGCGGAATAAATACTTGGGAAGCCACATCTTCAATGATGTGCAAGATCAGATCGCGACCATCAGATGTAGCAGTGATATCTAGAAATGTAAGTTCGTCAGCACCTTGCGTGTCATAACGTTTAGCAATTTCTACTGGATCACCTGCATCACGTAGGCCAACAAAGTTCACACCTTTAACAACACGACCTGCAGTGACATCAAGGCAAGGAATAATTCGCTTCGTTAACACTAGATAATTTTCTTTGTGTACTTCAGAGTTAGCTCATCTGCATATTTTTGAGCTGCTGCTAGATCAAGATCTCCAGCATAGATAGAGCGGCCTGCAATAACGCCCATTACGCCCTCTTCTTCCGCCTTGCAGAGAGCCTCAATGTCATTGTTGTTCGATAAGCCACCGCTTGCAATCACAGGAATACGAATAGCCTGAGCCAGCTTGATAGTGGCATCAATATTGACCCCCTTGAGCATGCCATCACGGCCAATATCGGTATAGATGATGGCCTCAACGCCCCAGTCCTCAAACTTCTTGGCAAGATCAATCACTTCATGACCGGTGATTTTGCTCCAACCATCAGTAGCTACCTTGCCATCGCGGGCATCTAAGCCAACCATGACATGACCAGGAAATGCAGTGCACGCATCCTGTACAAAACCAGGATTTTTAACTGCCGCAGTACCAATGATCACCGTGCTAATGCCATCGTCTAATAAACGCTCAATCGTTTCTAGATCACGTATGCCGCCACCCAATTGCACGGGGATTTCATTACCGACTGCTTTGAGAATAGATTTAATTGCAGATTCATTTTTGAGCTTACCTGCAAATGCGCCATTCAGATCGACTAAATGTAAACGACGCGCGCCTTTGTTAATCCAGTGTGCTGCCATCGCACCAGGATCTTCAGAGAAAACCGTGGCTTTATCCATATCACCTTGTTCAAGTCGAACACAGTGGCCGTCTTTGAGATCAATTGCAGGAATCAGCAGCATAGCTAAAGATTGAAAGTATTAAGGTTGCCAAGAAACAAAATTTTGATAAAGCTTTAATCCGTATTCTGCACTTTTTTCTGGATGAAATTGTGTAGCAAAAATATTATCCCGTGCCACCACAGAAGTAAACCAGTCCCCATAATCCGTAGATCCCGCAATATCTTCTTTACGTTGCGGCACAACATAGTAACTATGGACAAAATAAAAGCTCGTGAGGTCTGGAATACCGCTCCACAGAGGGTGTTTAGAGTCTTGGCGAACCTGGTTCCAACCCATATGTGGAACTTTATAAGCAGAGCCATCAGCTTGCTTTTTGCCGGCCAACTCAAAACGACGAACCTCCCCGGGGATTAAGCCCAAACAGGGTGTCCATGAATTCTTCTCGCTTGCACGGACTTCAGCGCTGCGATCAAACAGCATCTGCTCGCCTACACACACTCCAAGTAGTGGCTTATTTTTGGATGCCTCTAAGAGAGCCTCTAACAAACCAGACTCTTCAAGATGCTTCATGCAATCTGGCATTGCACCTTGACCGGGCAAAACAACCCGGCTAGCCGAACGAATTTCTTCAGGCTTGTGTGCGATCAACACATTGTCATCTGGAGCTACATGATGAAATGCTTGATATACGGAACGGAGATTACCCATTCCATAATCAACGATCGCAATAGTTTGCGCCAATTTAGCTTATCTTTCGCTGTTGTCTTCAGAGCAACTGTGGGGTGTCTAGATTAGAGACTACCTTTAGTTGAAGGAACAGCACCAGATGCCCGAGGATCAATGGCTAGAGCCATACGTAAAGCGCGGCCGAAAGCCTTGAACACGGTTTCAATCTGATGGTGCGCATTGATGCCACGCAGATTATCGATATGCAAAGTGACTCCAGCGTGATTCACAAAGCCACGGAAGAACTCAATACTCAGATCAACATCAAAGTCACCTACTCGAGCGCGAGTAAATGGCAC
>CAIVXR010000035.1 GCA_903909925.1 uncultured beta proteobacterium
AGCATGCCAACGAGTACGCCACCGTTTTGCAAACCAGATAAAGTGGTTGTCTCTGCAGGGCTAAAACCAAATGCGACTGCAGCAAAAGGTTCTAAGATCAAATCTTGGGAGCTATAGGCCAACATGGATATAAAGACAAACCAGGTAAACGAACGCACCCTACTTTCTTTCCAGACCTCAGCAAAGGCTTCGCGAAAACTAGCTTTACTTGGACTTTCTGGCTCGGCTTCATCTACGTTAGTTGCTAGCTGCTGATTTTTTGTAATAGGTGACTCCATACCCCAGATTGCTAAGAATGTAACTATTACTGCAATCACAGACACAATGGATGAAATCATGAGCAGCCGCTCAAATGAAAATGGTGTAAGGAACTTCCCACTGACGCTAGCTGTAAAGGCAAAACCAAAAATCATCATCAACCAAACGCAGGTAGCTGCTGCAGCCTTCTTTTTAGGTTCGACACGTTTTGCTAAAAGTACGAGCAATGCAGTGCCACTCGAACTCACGCCAATCCCAATCATTAGAAAGGCAACGGTTGCTAGCGTAATACCTAAAACAATGGAGTTGCTTAAAAGAATGGTTGAAGCAGCAGCTAATACACCGCCACTTGCTAAGACCAATATTCCTCCACGAATCCATGGACTGGCTCTGCGAGTTTGATCTGAACCAAAACCCATTCTTGGACGAATTAACTGAATGAAGTAATGTATTGCTACCAATGCTCCAGGTAAGATTGCTGGCAGCGCTAATTCAACTACCATCACCCGATTTAAGAGCGAGGTTGTTAGAACCACAATAGATCCCAAAGAGGCCTGAACTAAACCTAGTCTGGCAATTTGTGGCCAAGTGAGATAGGTGGTATCAGAGGCGTTCATAGTTCAATTAATTTACCGAGAAACGTCCTGCTACTGCAAATGCACTCACCATCATTCCTGCGACAAATAATGGCACACCAAAACCACTCAAAAATAATGCACGTTTGACTGGATCCTGTAGAAAATAATGCATCATCTTGATTTGGCCAGCGATGAGTAACAAGATCACAAATGCTTGCCAATAAGCGCCCCAAACCGTTAGGAGTCCAAGAACGCCAAACTGTGGGGCTAACATCATGAGGCAGGCATTCTCAGCAGCACCTGCGATACCGAGTTGAACTGGTAGTGAGAGCACGCCCATTTGACGGTCGCCTTCAATCGCCTTGAAATCATTCAATGTCATGATGCCGTGCGCACCAATGCTATATAGAATGGCGAGAAGAATGGATGGAGTGGATGGTAGAAGATCTCCCATCATGACTGCTGAGCCCGTAAACCAAGCCAAGCCTTCATAAGAAATTCCACAAGCAGCATTACCGTACCAGCCGTTTTGTTTAAAGCGGAGTGGCGGCATGCTGTAAAGCCAAGCCAATAAGAGACCTAATAAAGTCGCTGCAAATGCCCAAGGACTAATCAGCCAGCCTAATAAGAGTGAGAGCCCAGTCCATATAAAGGCAACATAGAGACCCCAAGTACCGGGCATCCTCCCCGAGGGAATTGGCCGTTGTGGCTCATTAATGGCATCTACCTCACGATCAAACCAATCATTGACTGCTTGACTTGCAGCGCAAACCATCGGGCCAGCAAGAACCACACCAGCAATTAATAAGTGCCAACGGCCCTCAAAGGAAACACCAGTTGCAATTACTCCGCAGGCAAAAGCCCACATTGGTGGAAACCAAGTAATCGGCTTAAGCAATTCTAAAATAGCGGATGGCGCGGGAAAACGGCGCACTGTGAGTGTATTTATGATCGCATTCCCCATTTCCAAAGGCGCTCGCTCGAGAAAGGTACCACCATCAAAATATGCTCTAAGACTGCCAGCGATAAAATCGCGCCCGTCAATGACATTGAAGCAACCTGAAAGTCACTTGAACTAGGATGGACTGCAGAAAGCCACAAAGGAATTGCGCAAAGAACCCCACCGATCACTGATAGCGGAAGCAAAGGATTCATCGGCTTGCACGTGAAATAGGTAAATATATACTTGAGGTGAGTTGGCAAGAAGCGTTCATTGAGATTTGCAACACCCAAAAAGACGTTGAGCTTAGCGCTCTGACGCATTAACCAGAGGATGATAAAAGTCCAAAAACCGGTTTGATTTAAGCCACCCCAAGTCATTACTGTCACAGCCAATGCCAAGACAACTAAAGCAATCTCATGATGCTGAATCGTCTGGAAGGCAAAGTACATCTTTTGTAATCCTCGACAGTTTTCTGGGCATGGCTCGCGTCGAGGGCCAGTCACATAACCAAATAAGAAACCAATCTCTTGCCAACCCCAAACCAAAATAGCACAGGTAAAGCCACAATAAGCACCGGCTACCGTACTTAAATTAGCGCTCGTTTTTAATCCAACTAAAGCTAACGCTAAAACCATCCCACTAACCCAAAAAGTATTTTTATAGGTCGACGGATTGCGCTGGTTTAGCAAGAGAATGATCCCGGTGCTAAACCACCATATAAAAATCGCGTAGAGGATAGGCCAAACAATGCTCATAAATTACCAGGTGGGAACCATACGAACGTTAGCAGGCAAGCTGTTATCTTGAACTGGGATAAAGTACAACTTGACGAACACTAAACCAGCGCGAGCGCTCAAAACAGCAGACTTCACTTTGTTAATCAGGCCGCCCTCTTTCTTATAGGCGTCCATCTTCTCAAAGAGCGCCCTCATCTCTTCAAGATACTGATAGAAACGGGGGTCATCCAAATTCACAGAGATTGGGAATACCTGTTTGATAATTTCGTTAGTGATGAAGAGTACCTTCTTGTCATAATCAGTTGGAGAGATCCTCATGGCCTTGTAAAGCTCAACCCGAGTATGGTCACGAACATACATCGTGGCATATACCGCGAGAATGAAGAAGCGAATCCATAGCTTATTCACACCTTGTAGCAACTTCGGATTAGCGCGCATGATGAGCGCAAAAGATTCGCCATGGCGGAACTCGTCATTACACCAGCGCTCAAACCACAAGAAGATCGGATGAAAACGTGCTTCAGGGCGGCTTTCAAGTTCTCGGAAAATAGTGATGTAACGGGCATAACCAATCTTTTCTGAGAGATAAGTAGCGTAGAAAATAAACTTCGGCTTAAAGTAAGTGTATTTCTTAGCTTTTGCTAAAAAGCCTAAATCAATACCAATATTGAAGTCCTTAAGCCACTGGTTAATAAAGCCAGCATGTCGACTTTCATCTCTAGCCATGTAACCGAACAAGTTACGCATATCGGGATTACTGACCTTACGCTTAATCTCAGCATACAAAATACAACCCGAAAACTCAGAGGTAATCGAACTAATTAAGAATTCAACGAACTCATCGTATAAGGCAGGATGGAGATTGGAATAATTCTTATCCATATCCGCAGGACGTTGGAAGTGATCCGCATTATTGTCACCTTCATACTCCGCCATCAATGCATCCCATTCTGGGCGCAAGGAATCAATGCTAATACGATCCATCTCTTTGAAATTGGTCGTATAAAAGCGCGGACTTAATACCGCGTCTTCCAATGCCATTTTGGTGGACTCATTGATAGACCCCTTTGCAGGGATCTGACTTTGCAACATGCTTTCTGCGCTATCTAAATTCATTTCCAACTCCAATAAATATTTATGACTTACTTACTGCTACTACATTTGATGCATTAAATAACCTAAAAAATGTTCCAGCATTGGTAGGGCCAAAAGACTCTAGGTCTACCATACGACCAGTTGCGGTATCGGCTAGAGTTAAGCGACCATCTGCGCGATAAATTAATTCAAATGGAGGTCCACTATCCAAGCCTCTGCGTTTTCTTTCTTGTGCAAGACCACGCAAAGTGCCCCTTACAAAGCCTGCTTCACCTTGTACAGCGTCAATTTGTTTGCCAGATTTGTAATCGATTACCGCGATTGAACCGTCGGGACGATCTTCAAAACGCAGTTGCAATACTTTTACTGGGGATGCATCGGGTTCGCGCACTGTACTTAGGTCACGACTATTAATAAACACTAGCAGCAAAACAATGATGATCACATCAGCGATCAGCATTTTCCCAACGGGAGATAAAAAATCTTTTCCTTGGGTCACACTCATGCTGTTTGCGCTCCCGCAGGATTATCTATGGAAGAAATAGTTGAATCTGTCCGCACCGCAAAGCCACTAGCCTCGCTCCATGCCTGGGTCAGTAATTTTGCAACCTGCTGTGCTTCTGGAACACAACGCATCATCGGCTCTGGTTTTGCCAAGCGCCATGGACGTGCATGAGGCCACAAATGAGAGAAGGCGATCTTATCTTCCGTGGCAATTTGCATCGGAATATCACCAGTGCCATCTTTATATAACTTCAAATCTGCACTCTTCAGTGATTTATAGGGCAGATTAAAAGTCACTGTGAGAACAATGCCCACCCTCATCACAATCCGACGATTCGTTAAGGTATACATGGTGGTGGTTGCTGACCAGTAGGCTAACAAGCCCACTAGCAGCAGACCAATAAGCGCTAAGAAAACAGCAAGAGCAACACTGCTCCAACCTGCGGCTAGCCCACCTTCACTGCCCGCTACTGAAAAGACCTGCAACACCACTATCACAGCAAAATAGACTGCAAGCCATTGCAGACGAAATACATGCTTAGCCATAGCAGTCCAACTCGGAGCGCCTTGCCAAAGAATGGTTTCGCCCGCAGGCAATGGTTCGGGCAACCCTAAGGCTGCCTCGAACTCATGCTCTGCTGATTCATATGGTTTTTGATTCACAAAATACTTTCTACTTTCAATTTATAGCAATTTAAATGAGGG
>CAIVXR010000036.1 GCA_903909925.1 uncultured beta proteobacterium
ACTAATACGATGGGATGGTCTGCGACAACTGGCCAAGTTCAGCCCTGGGTTTATAAGCAGCTGACTGAGACTTTCATGCTCAACCCAGAAATGCGTGAGCGTTTAGCTAAGCTAAACCCAACTGCTGCTGCCCGTTTAGCAAATCGCTTGACTGAAGCCTCGCAAAGAAATTATTGGCAGCCTGACCCAGAAATGCTTAAGGCGATGCAAGAAGCCAATGATGAGCTAGAAGATCGCTTAGAAGGTATTTACGATAACAACTCTTTAGCAGCCTAATTTATTTCAGAAGCTAGACCTATTCCTACAACCCTTCAATACAAAAATGACTATGAGCACCTTAGACCGAATCAATCAAAGCCTTGAAAAAGCCATGATTTTGGCGCACTCAAAACAAGGGCCACAACTTTTACAAGAAGCGATGCACTACTCAGTGTTTCCTGGTGGCGCTAGAATTCGTCCGCAATTATGTTTAGCTGTTGCTGCAGCTTGCGGTGATGATGATCCTGCGCTATCGAATGCGGCAGCGAGTGCGATTGAGATTTTGCACTGCGCTTCATTGGTTCATGATGATTTACCTTGCTTTGATAATGCACAGCTTAGACGTGGTAGACCATCTGTACATGCTGCCTATGGTGAGCGCATTGCAGTGCTAGCAGGCGATGCTTTGATTGTTTTGGCTTTCCAGGTCTTAGCCAATTCCGGAACACGCTCCATCTTCCGCTTAGGCCCTCTGATGAATACGATTGCGATGAGTGTGGGCTCACCCAATGGCATTGTGGCTGGTCAGGCTTGGGAGTGTGAATCAAAAGTTGTCTTGAGAGATTATCAACGCGCGAAAACAGGCTCATTGTTTGAGGCAGCTACTGCCGCTGGTGCGCAAGCTGCAGGTGCTGATGCAGCGACTTGGAGACCTCTGGGGGAATGGCTTGGTGAAGCTTATCAAGTTGCCGATGACATTCGTGATGTCGTGGCCGATCAAACTGAATTGGGTAAGCCTGCTGGTCAAGATATAGCCCACGATCGTCCTAGCTCTGCAAGGGATTTGGGTTTGAGTGGAGCGGTACAGCGTTTTGATGAGTTAGTACAAAAATCGCTTGCTTCGATACCTCATTGCAAAGGCGAGAAGATGTTGCGTGCCCTTGTTACCCAAGAGTCTGAGCGTCTCGTACCCTCAGATTGGTTTAAGGATGCGAAAAGAAAAATTTTGTTTCGTCAAACCAGCCATTCTTAATCCTCGTAACGCTGCTATCTAAGTTCTGAATTGCCATTCATGGATATTTTCTTCGATTGGCGAAATCGTCTGATTGCCTCGCCCGGCTTCCAACGCTGGGCTACCCGTTTTCCACTCACCCGTTGGATAGTTAAAAAGCAAGCATCCGAGATCTTTGATTTGATGGCGGGTTTTGTTTATACCCAGATCCTGCTTGCCTGCACCCAAGTCAATCTCTTTGATATTTTGGCTAAGGGCGCTCTGAGCTTTGATGATCTACAAAAACAAATCCCATTAAAGCCAGCTGGCCTCAGGCGTTTATTAGATGCTGCAGTAGCGATCAAGCTGCTCGCCAAGCGGAGTGAAGACCGTTATGCCCTCAGTATGATGGGCGCCCCCTTGGTGGGAAATATCGCAATTTTAGATATGGTCAAGCATCATGCTGATTTTTATCGCGACCTCTCTGATCCAATTGCTTTATTGCAGGGCGATACAAGCTCTGCAGCCTTAAATGAGTACTGGCCCTACATCACCCCAGAGAAGGGCGCTGCCCCAGAAAACCTATCTGCTGAAAAGGTCGCTGATTACTCCAAATTAATGGCGCATACCCAATCGCTAGTGACTGACGAGATCATTGATGCCTATCCTATGGGCAAGCATCAAGTGGTGCTTGATATCGGCGGTGGTCAGGGCGCCTTTGTTAAAAGGTTAGCTGCGCGCTATCCGCATCTAGAGTTCAAGTTATTTGATATCCCAGGAGTCGCAGAGCTTTCCAATGCCCACTTTGAGGAAATTGGACTCTCAAAGCGTGCTCAGGCGATTGGCGGCAACTTCTTCCAGGATCCTTTGCCAAAGGGGTGTGACCTAGCCACTCTTGTACGGGTGATTTTTGATCATGATGATGCCCGCGTAAAACAATTGCTGGCCAATGTGTTTGATGCCCTCAAACCAGGTGGCACTTTATTGCTGGCAGAGCCGATGGCTGAGACCAAAGGTTTTGAAGCGATGGGCCACGCCTATTTTGGCTTTTATTTGTTAGCAATGGGCAGGGGAAGGCCGCGAACTGAAGCAGAAATCAGCAGTTTATTAAGTCAAGCTGGGTTTACTGATATCAGGCTATTAAATTCTTATATGCCACTGAATGCTCAAATATTGCGGTGCAATAAACCTAGCGCTCTTGATACATAAAGCGCATTTCAAAAATATGCCCTAGAAACCTATAAAAACGCCCAATTTAGTAGAGAAAACCCCTAGATGACAAGTGGGCAATTAAGGATTAAAAACTATTGTGTAAACATTTTTTTACACATTTTTGATCAGAAATAGAGCACTTAAAGACATATGGCCGATAAGTATCAAACAAGGGCAATTGTTCTGGAAAAGCCAGAAAGCGTCATTCTTGCTGATCTGGAATTAAGTCCTATGACCCCGATCGATATCGTGGTTGATATGGAGTGGAGTGGCATTAGCACTGGCACAGAAAAATTATTGTGGACCGGAAAAATGCCCAACTTCCCTGGCATGGGCTATCCACTTGTTCCTGGTTACGAATCTGTAGGCAGGGTAGTGAAGGTTGGTGCAGACTCCACACTCAAAGTAGGTCAAAGAGTATTTGTCCCCGGAGCGAAATGCTACGGCGAGATTAAAGGCTTGTTTGGTGGTGCAGCCTCAAGAGTAATTGTGGATAGTAATCGCGTAATTGCTATTCAAGATCATTTGGGTGAAGAAGCCATTCTGTTTGCTTTAGCTGCAACTGGATATCACGTCACCTCTGGTGCCGGACAGGAGCAACCAGATTTAATTATTGGACATGGCGTATTAGGTCGCTTGATTGCACGTATCGCAGTAGCCAAAGGTAAGCGCCCAGTAGTGTGGGAGACCAACGTAGGTCGCCGAGAAGGTGCCGTGGGTTATGACGTCATTGATCCTAAAGATGATCAGCTCAAAAAATATAAAACGATAGTAGATGTGAGTGGCGATGCCAAATTAGTAGATACATTGATCAGCTGCCTTAGTCCTGGTGGTGAAATTGTTTTGGCAGGATTTTATGACACGATTTCTTTTTCATTCCCACAAGCATTTATGCGGGAAGCACGCATTCGTATTGCAGCGCAGTGGGCGCCTGGAGATTTAGTGGCAATTAAAGATTTGGTGGAGTCGGGTAAGTTAAGTTTAGATGGCTTGATTACGCATCGCTCTTCACCTAATGATGCAAATGATGCCTATCACACGGCTTTTAACAATATTGATTGTTTAAAAATGGTTCTAGATTGGAGAAATCTACAATGAGTTCATCAAGCATCCCAGCAACAGCAACAATTCAGTTCATGGACCTCAAAAAAGAGGCTGCTATTGAGCCTGATCCAGT
>CAIVXR010000037.1 GCA_903909925.1 uncultured beta proteobacterium
ATTCTTGGCGCTGGGGTGTTGATGCTTCTATCATTGAAGAGCGTTTACGCAAAGATACTGGGCATGAAATCAAAGCAGTTTGTGTTGTGCATAACGAAACTTCTACAGGTGTCACTTCAAACATTGCTGCAGTTCGCAAAGCAATTGATTCCTTAAAGCACCCAGCCTTGTTACTGGTAGATAGCGTATCTGGCTTGGGTTCAGCAGACTATGAGCACGATAAGTGGGGCGCTGATGTCACCATCTCTGGCTCACAAAAAGGCCTGATGTTGCCTCCTGGTATTGGCTTTAATGCTTTGTCACCAAGAGCAATTGAAGTGAGCAAATCTAACAAAATGCATAAAGCATATTGGGCATGGGATGAAATCATTGAGTCTAATAAAAATGGCTACTGGCCTACAACACCAAGTACAAATCTCATGTATGGCTTGCATGAAGCGATGGACATGATGTTGGCTGAAGGTCTGGATACGATTTTTGCGCGTCACCAGCGTTTGGCTGCAGCCTGTCGTGAAGCAGTGAAAGCATGGGGTCTAGAGATTCAATGTCAAGATACTGATTGCTATTCACCAGTGCTTACTTGTATTGCGACACCTGAGGGCATGGATGCAGATATATTGCGCAAACATGCTTTAGAAAAGTTCAACCTTTCTTTGGGTACTGGCCTTGGCAAGATCAAAGGTAAGGCATTCCGCATTGGTCATTTGGGTGACTGTAATGAGCTTAACCTGATGGCTGCCTTAAGCGGTGTAGAGATGAGTTTGGGTTCTATGGGCTTTAAACCGAAGGCAAGCGGGGTAGTTGCAGCCCAGGAGTTCCTTAAATAGGGACTTATCTGGTTGCACCCCTTATAATTCAAGTACTTATATAGAAGTGCATACATTAGATACACCATATTCGAGACAGAAAGATACGCATGTTACCTACTAAACATTACTTAACTCAGGCTGATGTTCAAAAGATTTTGAATGCAGCTGATGCTCATGCTGCTAAAAATAATTTTGCAGTGTCAATTGCTGTATGTGATGACGGTGGCCATCTCTTGGGTTTAATTCGTCGCGATCACTGTGCTCCCCTGTCGGCTTATATTGCAGAAGAGAAGGCACGAACAGCGGCAATGGGTAAGCGCGAAACTCGTATTTATGAAGAAATTATTAATGATGGCCGCCATGCTTTTTTATCTGCCCCACACGTATCTGGCATGTTAGAAGGCGGCGTCAATATCGAGGTTGATGGGCACACCATTGGCGCAGTCGGCGTTTCCGGCGTTAAATCGGCAGAGGATGCTGCCACTGCTAAGGCTGGCATCGCAGCCATCTTATAAGTTTACTTTTGACAAATACTGATACTGAAATAACTCCTTCTACAGGGACTGACGACACAGTCGCCACTCCTATAACTGCTCCGGCAACAATTACTTTTGCTGATTTTGGTTTAGATCCACAGATTCAAAAGGCGGTATCCGAGCAGGGCTACACCATCCCTACGCCGATTCAGGCGCAATCTATTCCACATGTTTTAGCAGGCCGAGACTTGATGGGTGCTGCACAAACTGGGACGGGTAAAACGGCTGCCTTTGTGTTGCCAATCATTCAACAGATTTTGCGTCATGCAAGCAATAGCGCATCACCTGCGCGCCATCCGATTCGTGCCTTAGTGCTTACACCGACTAGAGAGTTGGCTGTGCAAGTCGCTGAGAATGCTGCAAGCTATTCCAAACATACCGATTTGCGCGCTGCCGTGGTCTATGGCGGCGTCGATATGAAAGAGCAAGTTGGAATTTTGCGTAACGGCGTTGAGATCTTGATTGCTACACCAGGTCGCTTACTTGATCACATTGGTTCAAAAGTAGCTAACCTATCCCAAGTAGAAATTCTGGTTCTCGATGAAGCTGACCGTATGCTAGATATGGGCTTCTTGCCTGATCTACAACGCATTATTAATTTAATACCGGCGCAAAGACAAACTCTATTGTTCTCTGCAACCTTCTCACCAGAAATTAAAAAACTGGCACAAAGCTATTTGCGCACTCCGGTCACGGTTGAAGTGGCACGTCAGAATGCTGCTGCAGATACTGTTAAACAAGTGGTCCATATGGTGGCCTCAGCAGATAAGCAACGCGCTATTGTCAGAGTGCTAGAAGAGCGCACGCGCCAAGGTTTATCACGCCAATGCATTATTTTTACGAATAGTCGACTTGGATGCGCGAGGTTATCCCGTGCACTAGAGCGTGATGGTATTAAAGCGGGTGCGATTCATGGCGATAAAAGCCAAGGTGAACGTACTCTTACATTGGATGCATTTAAATCTGGTGCTATTGAAGCACTTGTTGCAACTGATGTTGCAGCCCGCGGTTTAGATATTCCGGATATGCCTTGTGTCATTAATCATGAATTACCCTTCAGTGCTGAAGATTTTATTCACCGGATTGGCCGCACCGGTCGTGCCGGTAGTACCGGTGATGCGATTGCATTAGTAGATGCTAGTGAGAAGCGCCTACTAGACGACATCGAAAAATTGATGAAACGTAAATTAGAGATTAAACCCTTGCCGGAAGGGTCTCCTTCAGAAAGCAGGACCCCATCTAGCAGCACGTCATCTAGTAGAGTCTCTTCTAGTGCACCAGCAAAAATGTCAGACCCATTTTTCTATCAGCCTTATGAACCAAGTACACTACAGGCTACAGAGAGTGCAAAGTCGGAAGAGAAGAAAGTAGGCATTACGCCTGCCAAGCCAACTGTTGGGGCTTTATTAGGCGGCTTTAAAAAGAAGTAGTTCAGCGCCAAACACGAGTAGCTGCTAAGAGCCACTCTGCAATGGTGGTATGTTCACCATCAGGCAAATCGATTAACCCCAAATGCTGTGCTGCTTTGCGTAACTCTGCAAGGGAGTGTTTATCATCTTGAGTATTAATTTGGGTTGCTAAAGTTTTCTTACTCAATTTCTCGCCATATTCATCAAGCACTAATGGTAGGTGTAAGTATTGGGGGGTTTGATATCCCAATATCTTTTGCAGATGTATTTGCCGTGCAGTATTGCTGAGTAAATCTTCGCCACGCACAATATGCGTAATACCTTGTTGTGCATCATCGACTACTACTGCTAGTTGATAGGTAAATAGACCATCGTTTCTGCGCAGAACAAAATCACCCACCTCTGCATTGAGGTTTTGGCTTTGATGACCTAGCACCAAATCCTCAAACTCAATATGGCAATACTGGGGAAGAGCAAGTCGCCAAGCAACTTTGCTTGTTTTTAATAATTCTGGTGAATGAGTTTCCAACTGATTTGGTCTACAAGTTCCTGGGTAAATCATTTCTTGGTTGCGAGGGGTTTCAATTCCCAGGGCAGCCAGAGTGCTGGCAATGGTCTGCCGAGAGCAGGAGCAGGGATAGAGCAATTCGAGCTGGTTTAGTTGCTCTAAAGCCCCCTGGTAGAGCTCTTGGCGCTGTGATTGGTAGCTAGGCTCTTCATCCCAAGATAGGCCGCAGGCAAGGAGTTGGGCTTGAATTTGCTGGTCTGCCCCAGGGATGCATCTGGGGGTATCTAAATCCTCGATTCGGAGTAGCCATTTACCCCCATTTTTACGGGCATCTAACCAGCTTCCTAGGGCGGCAACCAGCGATCCGGCATGGAGTGGGCCAGTGGGAGAGGGGGCAAATCGCCCCCGATAGCCGTCGGCTGGGGATGAGGGGTTTTTCAATAAGGACACAGCTAAAATCATCTCATGGCTTCACCCCGTTTTGTACATCTTCGCCTTCATTCCGAGTTTTCGATTACGGATGGAGTCGTTCGCATTGACGATGCAGTCGCTGCAGCCGTCAAAGATCAAATGGGCGCCTTAGCTCTGACTGACCTCAGTAATTTATTTGGATTGGTGCGTTTTTATACTGCAGCCCGTGCTGCTGGTATTAAACCCATTACTGGTGCTGATGTTTGGGTGAGTAATCCCCAAGATCCAGATCAGCCACATCGTTTATTACTCTTGGTGCAAAACCATTCTGGCTATCTCAATCTATGTCAGTTACTCAGCAGGGCTTCTTTAGAGAACCAAGCGCGTGGTCGTGCTGAAGTTGACTCTGCATGGTTTAGTGAGCCCGCTGCTCTTGCGCAAGATAAGAGCGCTAAAAGAACCCTAGCCTATGGATTGATTGCCTTGTCAGGCGCGCGCCAAGGTGAGATCGGCAGTGCCTTATTGGCAGGCCAAGAAGATCAAGCCAAAATTGCTGCAAAACGCTATGAAAAACTATTCCCTAAATCTTTTTACATTGAGGTCCAACGCGGGGGGCATCAGCAAGATGAAAAGCAGCTCCAGCTAGCCTGCCATTTAGCTGCTGAGCTCAATCTCCCAGTAGTAGCAACCCACCCAGTGCAGTTCATGAAGAAGGGTGATTTCATAGCCCATGAGGCCAGGGTCTGCATTGCTGAGGGCGAGTTATTAGGCAACCCACGACGCGCTAAGAAGTTTAATGATGAGCAATACTTTTTAACCCAAGCAGAAATGGAGCAGCGTTTTGCAGATTTACCAGCGGCACTGGCAAACTCCATTGAAATTGCGAAGCGTTGTAACTTATCACTCGTACTTGGGCAACCACGCTTGCCAGACTTTCCAACGCCTCCCGGTATTACGCTCGATGAATATCTCTTAGCACTTTCTGAGGTTGGTTTAGAGCGTCACATGGAAAGAAATTTCCCAGATAGAGAGGAGCGTGCTAAAGAGATGCCCCGCTATCACGAGCGTTTGGTATTTGAAGTTAAGACGATTTCTCAAATGGGGTTCCCAGGCTACTTCTTAATCGTGGCAGACTTTATTAACTGGGCCAAAAATAATGGCGTGCCGGTAGGCCCTGGCCGTGGATCTGGTGCAGGTTCCTTAGTGGCTTATTCCCTAGGTATTACTGATCTTGACCCACTGCGCTACAACTTACTCTTTGAGCGCTTCTTAAATCCAGAGCGGGTATCTATGCCTGACTTTGATATCGACTTTTGCCAGCACGGCCGTGATCGTGTGATTCAGTATGTGAAAGATAAGTACGGCAAGGATGCGGTCAGTCAGATTGCAACCTTTGGAACGATGGCAGCCCGAGCAGCAATTCGGGATGTTGGTCGTGTGTTGGAGCAGGGTTATAACTTCGTAGACGGTATTGCAAAATTAGTTCCAAATAAGCCAGGTCAATACATGACCATTGAAATGGCTAAGAAAGAAGAGAAGCAATTAGCCGAACGCGAGAAAAATGAA
>CAIVXR010000038.1 GCA_903909925.1 uncultured beta proteobacterium
AAGTTGAAATGATTACACCCAATGGCTTTAAGTCGATTCCCTGCCCGACTTACCCAGATATTGCACTCTCGTTATTCCCAGGCAAGGAAGTAGCGCGTCGTATTAAAGAATTTGCTCCAGATGCAATGCATATTGCTACTGAGGGCCCTTTGGGCTTATCTGCACGTTCTTATGCAGTCAAGAACAATCTTCCTTTCTCGACCGCCTATCACACCCGTTTCCCTGAGTATGTCAAGGCCCGCACAGGTATTCCACTTTCTATTACCTATGCATTCATCCGCTGGTTTCATGGTCCGTCCATGGCTGTCATGGCACCAACAATTGTCGTGAAAGATGATTTAGAAAAATATGGCCTCAATAATGTTGTCCTCTGGTCTAGAGGGGTAGATCTAGATATCTTTAAGATGCAAGAATCAAAAACCCTCAATACGGCGCACCCTATCTTTTTATATGTTGGTCGGGTTGCGGTTGAAAAGAATATCAACGCCTTCTTAGAAATCGATTTACCGGGTTCTAAATGGGTAGTGGGTGATGGTCCCGCTATGGCAGGTATTAAAGAAAAGTATCCCGATATTAATTATCTAGGCGTATTGCAACAGCATGATCTAGCAAAGGTTTATGCAGCCGCTGATGTATTTGTATTCCCAAGCAAGACAGATACTTTTGGCTTGGTTCTGCTTGAAGCAATGGCTTGTGGCACACCGGTAGCTGCCTATCCGGTAACGGGCCCCATTGATGTGCTTGGAAACTCTCCTGCTGGCGCGATGAATGAAGATTTACGGGAAGCCTGCATTGCCGCATTAAAGATTCCCCGCGAGGTTGCTCGTGCACATGCTGAGAAATTTTCTTGGAGAGCTGCTTCTGAGCAATTTTTGCATCATCTCAAACCAGTGCCTTCAACTGAAGTTCACGTTACTGCCCTAGCCTAAGAAAGATCTGCTTGAATACCAAATATCACATAGACCAAAATCCTCATAAAGGTAATCGAGGATTAACCAGAGCTTGGCATGCAGCCAAGAACTCCTGGTGTGGGCTGGTCTACGCTTTTCAAGAAGAAAGTGCATTTCGGCAGGAATTAAGTCTCTTTGCTTTACTCACTCCACTTGCCCTCTTTTTACCCATTAGCTATCTAGAAAAGGCACTCTTAGTGT
The DNA here is from genome assembly GCA_903909925.1 of uncultured beta proteobacterium. GTDB lineage: Bacteria > Pseudomonadota > Gammaproteobacteria > Burkholderiales > Burkholderiaceae > Polynucleobacter. Next base: position 1,152 of record CAIVXR010000038.1, read on the forward strand.
CATCGCTCATCATGGTTCTAGCGGTGGAATTACTCAATTCCAGTGTTGAGGCTGCGATTGATCGCATTTCCTTTGAGCACCACGATTTATCCAAAAGAGCGAAGGATTTTGGCTCAGCAGCAGTCATGCTGACACTCTTCATTGCACTTCTCATGTGGTCTGCAGTGTGCATCCCACTTGTCTTTAAACCGTAATAAATACTCCCTAAGATCATTAAAACATTCATTAAGGCCCCCCTATGTCAGACATTCCAAACCCAATTGCCGCCTTTGAAATCTTTTCTTTCAAAAAAGAGAAGAAAGTTTTTGCACCAAAATCAAATCCCTTCAAGAAACTTTCTAAGAAGTTGGCTAAAAAGCTCTTCGGTAAAAAGTTTGCTACCAAGGCACGTGCACAAATAGCTGCTGCGCAAGTAACGCCTACAGTAAGTCCTATTGTTAAACCAAAAAAGCCAGCATTTCAGATTGAGTGGGCACAATCTCCAAGTGAAGTAAAAGAAGCGCAACGATTGCGCTACAAGGTCTTTGCCGAAGAGATGGGTGCAAACCTGGCTCCAAATGAGCAAGGTTTAGATGTAGATGAATTTGATGCCTATTGCGACCACCTCTTAATCCGTGATCAAGATAGCCTAAAAGTGGTTGGCACCTATCGTGTATTGCCTCCACGCAAGGCTAAAGAAATCGGCCGCCTTTATTCTGATTCTGAATTTGATTTAACTCGCCTGGACCACTTACGCCCTAAATTAGTAGAGTTAGGCAGATCCTGTGTGCACCAGGACTATCGTTCCGGCGCTGTCATCATGGCCTTATGGAGTGGTTTAGCCCAATACATGCAAAAGAATGGGTATGAGATCATGCTCGGTTGTGCCAGTATCCCGATGGCCGATGGTGGTCACTTTGCTGCCAGCCTCTATAACTCTCTAGGCAACGATCAAATGGCGCCAGTTGAGTTCCATGCCTTCCCTCGCTTGCCTTTGCCGTTAGATAAGCTTAATGGCGGGCTAGAAGTAGAAGCACCTCCGTTGATTAAGGGATACTTAAAACTAGGCGCCAAGATTTGTAGCTCCCCTGCATGGGATCCAGATTTCAACACAGCAGACTTGCTAACAATGTTGCGTTTATCCGAAATTAACCCGCGTTACGCAAAGCATTTCTTAGGCTTGTAATACGCAAATATTATTTTTGACTAAGTTCGTAAGAGCGGCCGATACGAGTCCATTCGGCTGCTTCTTTCAAAAGGCTAAATTCAGTTAACGGGTGTGTTTGAATCCAATCCTTGGAAATGCCTACCTGGAAGGTGCCATCTTTTTCCGATACCTTCACCTTTGGCAAATCTTCATCGCTCCTGCCGCGGCAAAGTGCTTGGGCTAGACGCAAACAAAACAACATTCGCCAGTCATGAAAATTTGCATTATTTGCAAGCTTGCCCAATTTACCAGTATGACCAATGAGGAGTGCGGCTAAACGAGCCTGATCATTTTTAGAAAAACCCGGCATATCGGCGTTACCAGCAATATAGGCAGAGTGCTTATGGTAGCCATTATGTGATATTGATAAGCCAATCTCATGCAGGCTTGCAGCCCATTGCAATAAAGCAACATTGTCTGCCCTGCTCTCGGTTTGAGGCTTGGGTAATTGCTGCAAGAATTCAGT
>CAIVXR010000039.1 GCA_903909925.1 uncultured beta proteobacterium
GTAGTTGAAAAACCGATGCTGGAGCTTGTCATGCAGCATGCTAAACAAAATCAATCTTTGGCAGCGCAATACCTTGGCATTAATCGCAATACCTTGCACAAAAAACTCGTAGAACACAAATTACTTAAATAAGCACAACTATGATTCGTACCGCCCTTCTCTCCGTCTCCGATAAAAATGGCATTGTGTCTTTAGCTAAAGCTCTTCATGAGCAAGGCATCAGGCTGATTTCTACTGGGGGCACTGCAAAACTCTTGGCGGAGAACAATCTCCCAGTAGTGGAAGTCTCTTCGTTGACTAAATTCCCAGAGATGTTAGATGGACGCGTAAAGACATTGCACCCGATGGTGCATGGAGGGCTGTTAGCTCGCAGAGATTTTCCTGAGCACATGGCAGCCTTAAAAGAGCATGGCATTGGTACGATCGATATGTTGGTCATTAATCTCTACCCTTTCAATGAGACAGTTGCCAAGGAGAAGTGTTCATTTGAAGATGCGGTAGAGAACATTGATATCGGTGGTCCAGCAATGTTGCGTGCTGCTGCCAAAAATCATCAAGATGTCACAGTATTGATATCTCCCGAAGATTACGCGCCAGTTTTAGCTGAAATGAAGGCAAATCAAAATAGCGTTTCTTATAAAACCAATTTGGCCTTAGCTAAGAAAGTATTTGCCCATACCGCTCAGTATGATGGCGCAATTGCCAACTATCTTTCTGCATTGGGCGATGATTTAGATCATCAGAAGCGTTCTGCTTACCCAGAGACCCTACACCTTGCCTTTGAAAAAGTTCAAGAGATGCGCTATGGTGAGAACCCACATCAATCTGCTGCATTCTACAAAGACATCTTCCCAGTAGATGGGGCTCTTGCAAACTATAAACAATTACAAGGTAAAGAGCTTTCCTATAACAACATTGCGGATGCTGATTCTGCTTGGGAATGCGTGAAGAGCTTTACTGGCAATGCTGGTGGGGTTACAGCCTGCGTCATTATTAAGCATGCTAATCCTTGTGGTGTAGCGGTTGGTACCACAGCCCTAGAGTCCTATCAAAAAGCATTTAAGACTGATCCAAGCTCAGCCTTTGGCGGCATCATTGCCTTCAATGTGCCATGTGATGGTGCTGCTGCCCAAGAGATCTCTAAACAATTTGTTGAAGTATTGATTGCCCCTAGCTTTAGCGATGAGGCAAAAGCGATCTTTGCTGCAAAACAAAATGTACGCCTTTTAGAAATTCCACTTGGTACAGCATTTAATACTTTTGATTTCAAACGCGTTGGTGGCGGCTTACTGGTGCAATCACCTGATGCCAAGAATGTTCTCCAAAGCGAAATGCAGGTTGTGAGTCAAAGACAGCCTACCCCAAGTGAAATGAATGACATGATGTTTGCTTGGCGTGTAGCCAAGTTCGTGAAATCCAATGCGATTGTGTATTGTGCTAATGGTATGACTCTAGGCATTGGTGCCGGCCAAATGAGTCGCGTTGACTCCGCACGAATGGCGAGTATTAAAGCTGAAAATGCTGGCCTCAGCCTTAAAGGATCGGCAGTTGCAAGTGATGCTTTCTTTCCGTTTCGTGATGGCTTAGATGTTGTTGTCAACGGTGGCGCAAGCTGTGTAATTCAACCGGGTGGCAGCATGCGTGATGACGAAATCATCGCTGCAGCTAATGAACATGGTATTGCCATGGTCTTTACTGGCATCCGTCACTTCCGTCACTAAACTAAAAAATAATTCGCACCCATGCGTTGGATTGGAATCGACCCAGGTTTACGTACTACCGGTTTTGGTGTAATTGATGTTGATGGCCAGAAACTCACTTATGTAGCTTCAGGAACAATTGAGAGTGGCGATCCAGTCAAAGGATTGCCAGAACGCTTGGGCGCTCTTTACGCTGGCGTCAAAGAAGTGCTGGATACCTACCAACCACAGTCTGCTGCGATTGAAGAAGTTTTTTTGAATGTTAACCCACGGTCGACTCTCATGCTTGGCCAAGCTAGGGGTGCAGTAATCGCGGCATTAGTATCTGCAAAACTTCCAGTTGCGGAATACAGCGCCTTAAGAGTTAAGCAAGCGATTGTAGGTACAGGGCGTGCTGCCAAGCCTCAGGTACAAGAAATGGTAAAGCGCTTGCTAAAACTCAATCGTGCTCCAGGGCCAGATGCTTCAGATGCTTTGGGTGTTGCTATTTGCGCCGCTCATCATGCTCAAGTTCCAAAAGCAATTACTGCAGCATTGGCTCCAAAAAAACGGAGCAAATAAAAGTGTCTTGGCACATTACAGGTTAAGATCTTCATATGATTGGTCGCATTCAAGGAATCCTCGTTTCAGTTCACCCTCCAAGGCTGTTAGTTGACTGCCAAGGCATTGGATATGAAGTCGATGTACCAATGAGTACCTTGTACCAGCTACCTCAAGCTGGTCAGAAGATTACCCTACTAACTCACTTTCAGGTTCGTGAAGATGCGCAGCAGCTCTTTGGCTTTGCCACTGAAACTGAACGCGAAGCATTTAGACAACTTATAAAGATCAGTGGCGTGGGTTCACGAACTGCATTAGCCGTTCTATCTGGCATGAGCGTGAATGAATTGGCTCAAGCGATTACCCTACAGGAAGCTAGTCGCCTGACTCAAGTGCCTGGTATTGGCAAAAAAACTGCCGAGCGTCTCTGCCTTGAACTCAAGGGTAAGCTAGCCCCGGATCTTGGCATTAGCGCCGGCGGTAAGCCTCAAGCTATTGAAGCAAGTAGTGAGGTATTACAAGCCCTCTTAGCTCTGGGGTATTCAGAAAAAGAAGCACTCCTCGCCCTTAAACAAATTCCTCCAGATACTTCGGTCTCTGATGGTATCCGGATGGGCTTGAAGTATCTATCTAAGCCCTAAATAGATAAACACCACTACACTTGCAGTATGGCAATTCATACCGATGACCTTAGCGCTATTCCTGAAGATTTACCCGAGGGTAATGACCGTATTGTGAGCGGTGGGGTAGGCAATTCTGAAGCCATCTTTGAAAGAGCCTTACGCCCCAAACAGCTCGATGAGTATGTTGGTCAGACGAAGGCAAGAGCCCAGTTAGAGATTTTTATTAGCGCCACTAGAGCGCGTCAAGAAGCCCTAGACCACGTCCTTCTTTTTGGACCGCCGGGACTTGGAAAAACTACACTGGCGCACATCATTGCGCGCGAGCTTGGTGTGAACTTACGTCAAACCAGTGGTCCTGTTCTTGATAGGCCTGGTGATCTCGCTGCATTACTGACTAATTTAGAAGCTAATGATGTTCTCTTCATTGATGAGATTCATCGCCTTTCTCCAGTTGTAGAAGAGATTCTCTATCCAGCACTTGAAGACTACAGCTTAGACATCATGATTGGTGAAGGTCCTGCAGCACGCAGCGTTAAAATTGATCTCAAACCCTTTACTTTGATCGGTGCAACGACACGTGCTGGAATGCTCACTAACCCATTGCGCGATCGCTTTGGGATTGTGGCAAGACTCGAGTTCTACACCACTGAAGAACTCACTAAAATTATCAATCGCTCAGCTAGCCTACTCAATGCAGATATTGATCCAGAAGGTTCTGTAGAAATAGCCAAGCGCGCTCGTGGTACTCCGCGTATAGCCAACCGCTTACTCAGAAGAGTTCGTGACTACGCAGAAGTTAAAGGCACTGGCACGATTACCAAAGCTATGGCTGATGCCGCATTAAAGATGCTCGATGTTGATCCAAGCGGCTTTGATGTGATGGATAGAAAATTACTTGAAGCCATCTTGCACAAATTTGATGGTGGTCCGGTCGGAATTGATAACTTGGCTGCAGCAATTGGTGAAGAGCGTGACACTATTGAAGATGTCTTAGAGCCCTATCTCATTCAACAAGGTTATTTACAAAGAACCTCGAGAGGCCGTGTAGCAACTCGTCAGGCTTATGAGCATTTTGGTTTGACGCCGCCAAGCGGAAATAGCAGCCTAGATCTCTAAGTAAGTTGCTAAGACTTAGCTCAGCGTTACTTTTGCAAATTTACGTTTGCCTACTTGCACAACATACGTTCCAGCCTCAATCTTTTTTTGCTTATCAGCAATAGTTTCACCGTTAATCTTCACACCATTTTGTTCAATATTGCGTATTGCTTCGGATGTGGACGGAGCTAATCCAGCAGCCTTTAGAAGATTAGCAATCGCCATCGGGGCCCCAGGCAGACTTACTTCCGGAATGTCATCTGGCACACCCCCTTTAGCGCGGTGATTAAAGTCTTCTAATGCTTTTTGGGCAGCCGCTTGCGAATGAAAGCGTGCCACGATTTCTTGGGCGAGCAATACTTTGCAATCTTTTGGGTTTCGTCCGGCAGCAACCTCTTGTTTCATGAGATCAATTTCAGACATTGGTCTAAATGAAAGTAATGTGAAGTAATCCCACATCAAGTCATCAGAGATACTTAAAAGCTTGCCAAACATCTCTCCTGCAGGCTCACTAATGCCAATGTAATTACCTTTGGACTTACTCATCTTCTCAACACCATCTAGACCAACCAAGAGGGGCATAGTCAAAATACATTGGGGCTCTTGGCCATACTCACGCTGGAGCTCACGGCCAACCAGAAGATTAAATTTTTGATCGGTGCCCCCAAGCTCTAGATCACTCTTCAAAGCTACAGAGTCATAACCCTGCATCAGTGGATATAGAAATTCATGAATAGAGATTGGCACGCCATTGCGATAGCGCTTCGTAAAATCATCACGTTCGAGCATTCTGGCAACAGTATGTTTTGCAGCAAGTTGAATCATACCGCGCGCACCTAAGGGATCACACCATTCGCTGTTGTAGCGCACTTCTGTCTTAGAAGGATCAAGCACCATACTCGCCTGGCGATAATAAGTCTCTGCATTCACAGCGATCTCTTCTGCAGTCAATGGCGGACGCGTAGCATTTCGACCAGATGGATCACCAATCATGCTGGTGAAGTCACCAATCAAGAAAATCACTGTATGCCCTAAATCTTGCAACTGACGCAATTTATTCAAAACCACCGTATGGCCTAAATGAATATCTGGTGCAGTTGGATCTAACCCTAACTTAATCCGAAGTGGAGTCTTCGTAGCCTGACTTCGGGCCAATTTTTGAACCCAATCAGCCTCAACCAATAATTCATCGCAGCCGCGTTTAGTGACTTCGAGGGCTGCAAAGACTTCAGGGGTCAAAGGATATTTTTGTTCTGGTTTAGCCGTCATACTGATTCGGATACTGATACAGTTATTGAGTGTTTAAATTGTTAAGCATAATTGTCGCATTCCTGAGAACTCGATGAACAAACCGCACTCCTTCTACATTGGCCTCATGTCTGGCACCAGCCTAGATGGGATAGATGCCGTTCTAGCGAAGATTGGGCCTAATGGAGAAACGAGTGCCCAAGCTGCTGTGAGCACCCCCTTTAGTCCTGAGCTACGCAAAACCCTTTTTGAACTTCAAAGCCCTGGCCCGAATGAACTCCACCGTGAAAAACAGGCTGGCAATACTCTGGCCTTGGCCTATGCTGAGGCAGCACTCCAGCTCCTGAAAAAAGCCAATCTACAACCCTCCGATATTGCTGCGATTGGTGCTCATGGTCAGACTATTCGCCACCAACCCCATCTTGGAGATTTGGCCTATACCCACCAAACTCTTAACCCTGCTCTGCTAGCTGAAAAGACTGGGATTGATGTGATCGCCGACTTTAGAAGTCGTGATCTAGCGGCCGGTGGACATGGGGCACCTTTAGTGCCAGCCTTTCATGCGCAGCAATTTATATCCTCCGAAAATTTAGCCGTTCTGAATATCGGTGGAATCGCCAATCTCACTCTACTTCCCAAAGACGGGAAAGTGACTGGCTTTGATTGTGGCCCAGGAAATATGCTGATGGATGCTTGGATACAAGAACATCAAGGTAATACTTTCGATAAGAATGGTGCCTGGGCATCACAAGGAAAAGTGAATGAAGCGCTTCTCAAGAAGATGCTGTCTGATCCCTTCTTTGCAAAAGCACCCCCAAAAAGTACCGGGAGAGACGACTTTCATCTTGCTTGGTTGCAAGAAAAAATTGGTACTGAGAATATAAATGCTGAAGATGTCCAAGCTACTTTGCTGCAGCTAACTGTGCAATCAGCCTTAGATGCTTTAGCATGTCATGCCCCACAAACCCAGAAGATGATTGTCTGTGGAGGTGGGACTCGAAATACTGCATTAATGAATTTACTCAAAGTTAAAGCGCAGTATCTCTTAAAAAATTCTCTCGAAATTACTACCAGTGATTCTGTTGGCATTGACCCACAACTCGTTGAAGGTCTAGCCTTTGCATGGCTTGCCTGGGCTCATAAAGAAAAACGGCCAGCAAATTTGCCAGCCGTTACGGGAGCGAAGGGTCCTAGAATTCTAGGTGCTTGCTATCCTGCTTAAATTCTCTGCTAACTTAAGCTGAGAAAGAGGATCCACAACCACAAGTGGTTGTTGCGTTTGGATTTTTAATCACAAACTGTGAACCATTGATATCTTCTTTGTAATCAATCTCAGCACCAACTAAATATTGGAAGCTCATTGAATCTACTAAAAGAGTTACGCCATTCTTTTCAAAGAGTGTGTCATCTTCATTCACGGCATCGTCAAATGTGAAGCCATATTGGAAACCTGAGCAACCACCGCCTTGGACGAATACACGTAATTTCAATTCTGGATTACCTTCTTCAGCAATTAAGTCAGCCACTTTTGCTGCAGCACTATCCGTAAACACCAATGGGGTTGGTGGCTCAGCCAAATCTTGTGCAGGTTGTGTAGTTTCTTGGGTAGCTAGTTGGGTCATGGTTCACTCCTAAATCAAAAGGCAATAGTCATATTCTAGGCTTTTAATGCCTAGCTTGCACAAGGGGCATTAATTGCTAAAAGCCGCCTAATTATGGGGAAACTGCAATTTGGGTCAGACCGGTCGTCTCAGGCAAGCCGAACATGAGGTTCATACACTGCACACCTTGGCCCGAGGCACCCTTCACTAGGTTATCTTCCACCGCCAAAATAACTAAAGTATCGCCTCCACCTGGACGATGGATGGCAATCCGAATGCCGTTACTACCCCTGACCGAACGAGTCTCTGGATGGCTTCCAGCAGGCATCACATCGACAAATGGCTCATCTTGATAGAAGCTTTGATACAACTTTTGGTAATCGACATCTTTGCCGGCTTCAGTCAAGCGCACATATAAGGTTGAATGAATACCTCTCACCATCGGTGCCAAATGCGGCACAAATGTCAGCCCAATTTGATCGTGGCCAGCAATAGCCTTTAACCCTTGCACAATCTCTGGAAGGTGACGATGGCCTTTAACGCTATACGCTTTAAAGTTATCGCTTGCTTCAGCTAACAAGGTTCCGATCTCCGCCTTGCGTCCAGCACCAGAGGTACCTGACTTTGAATCAGAGATGATGTGGGTGCCATCAATCAACTGTTTACCGCCAGTCGATTTTGGAGAGAGCAATGGGGCAAGGCCAAGCTGAACTGAAGTTGGGTAGCAACCAGCTAAACCCACTACCCGCGCTTTTTTAATAGCTTCACGATTGATTTCAGGCAAACCATAAACGGCCTCAGCCAAGATATCTGGGCAGCTATGCTCCATGCCATACCATTTCGTAAACTCTTTGGCATCCTTAAGTCTAAAGTCTGCAGCTAAATCTAAAATCTTGACATTGTTAGCAAGCAATTCTTTTGCTTGCGCCATAGCAATGCCATGTGGCGTTGCAAAGAACACCACATCACATTCATTTAATTTAGCCTCATCTGGAGTCGTGAATTTCAGATCAACACGACCGCGCAAAGATGGGAACATCTCAGCTACTGGCATGCCAGCTTCTGTACGAGATGTGATAGCAACAATCTTTACCTGGGGGTGCTGCGCTAATAAACGCAACAATTCCACCCCGGTATATCCTGTGCCGCCAACAATGCCAACCTTAATCATGTCTTTCTCCAAGATACCTACTACTAGAAGTTTTTAAACCAACTTCACAATACCCTAATTGTAGAAACAAAAAGGGCCGCTTGCGCGACCCTTTCGATAAAACTTAAGCGACCGAAAGAAATTAGCGCTTGCTGAACTGCTTACGACGACGCGCGCCGTGCAGACCAACCTTCTTACGCTCAACTTCACGAGCATCACGAGTTACCAAACCTGCTTTAGACAGGGCTGGTTTCAAAGTATTGTCGTAGTCGATCAGGGCACGAGTAACACCGTGACGAACTGCACCAGCTTGGCCAGTTTCACCGCCACCAGAAACGTTTACTTTGATATCAAAGGTCGTTAAGTGGGCTGTGAGAGCCAAAGGCTGACGAGCAATCATGCGCGATGTTTCGCGAGCAAAATACGCATCGATAGGCTTACCGTTAACAGTAATTTCGCCTTTGCCTGATTTGATAAAGACACGCGCAACAGAACTCTTGCGACGGCCTGTACCGTAATTCCAATTTCCGTAATTAATAGCCATTTGGTTTCCTTAAATCTCTAACGCTTTTGGCTGTTGAGCCGCATGCGGATGATTGGCGTCGCCATAGACTTTTAATTTCTTAATCATGGCATAGCCTAGTGGGCCTTTTGGCAACATACCCTTCACAGCCTTCTCCAAAGCACGACCTGGGAAACGGTCTTGCATCTTATCGAAGTTGGTCGAGCTAATACCACCTGGGTATCCGCTGTGACGGTAATAGATCTTGTTCAAGCCTTTGGTGCCTGTGACACGCAGCTTAGAAGAATTGATGACAACAATAAAGTCGCCGGTATCAACGTGTGGTGTGTATTCAGGCTTGTGCTTGCCGCGTAGACGGTGTGCCACTTCACTGGCGACACGACCGAGGACTTTGTCCGTAGCGTCAATCACGAACCATTCACGCTTTACCTCATGGGATTTTGCGGAAAAAGTTTTCATGATTTCTCAAATTGTTATAGTCAAAAAATACTCCGATCAAACTTCTTCCACCTTGGCCCTGCTTATGTTTGCAAGCTCGCAGATTCTGAGATTCCATCGGTAAAACAATTACCGCTGACTAATCGGTAATTCAGTAAAGCCTTGAATTGTAACCTAAAAAAAACCCAGGAACGAGTCCTGGGTTGGAATCCACCTTTGTTTGGGTGGAGGAGACACTGGGA
>CAIVXR010000040.1 GCA_903909925.1 uncultured beta proteobacterium
CCTGCTTATTCATTTGGGCATGACTGGAACTTTACGAGTCTTGCCAAGTACTGATTCTTTGAAGCCACATGATCGAGTCACTTTTGAGTTTGGCAAGCTGAGTTTACGATTGCACGATCCTAGAAAATTTGGTGCAGTGTTGTGGCATGCAAATACAAAAGGCCCGCTTGAAAAAAATACGCTTTTGCAAAAGCTGGGGGTTGAACCTTTTTCACCTGAATTTGCAGCTCAGCTCGGCGCCAATATTCTTTATAAGACCTCACGCAAACGCAGTGTAGCGGTAAAGCAATTTTTACTAGCTGGTCAGGTGGTAGTAGGCGTCGGGAATATTTATTGCTCAGAAAGTTTATTTGAAGCAGGTATTCATCCTGCAAAAGCTGCGGGTAAGTTAAGTAAGCCTCAATGTGATCGATTGGCAAATGCAGTGAGGCTCATTCTGAAGAAAGCGATAGCTGCCGGTGGTAGTAGCTTGAAAGATTTTGTTAATAGTGAAGGCGATCCGGGATACTTCATGGTGCAAACCAAGGTTTATGACCGCAAAGGTTTACCCTGCAAGGTTTGCAAAACACCGATTGTGCAAATTATCCAGGGCCAGCGCTCTACTTATTTCTGCCCTAAATGTCAAAAACGGTAATCAAAACTTTTTCAAAAAAGCTCATTGCTTGGCATGAAGTCAGTGGCCGCTCAGGTTTGCCGTGGCAGGGCAATCGTGATCCGTACGCAGTTTGGGTTTCTGAAATCATGCTGCAACAAACCCAAGTTGCTACAGTGCTAGAACGTTACCCACGCTTTATGAAACGTTTTCCGACAGTGAAAAAATTAGCCTCAGCTGATATTGATGAAGTGCTAGCTGAATGGGCTGGCTTGGGCTATTACTCTCGCGCCAGAAACTTGCATGCGTGTGCGCAACAAGTGATGCAAGAGTTTTCTGGAAAGTTTCCCAATGACCCCATCTTGCTTGAGCAGCTCAAAGGAATTGGCCGATCAACGGCGGGCGCGATTGCAGCTTTTGCTTTTCACGAACGTGCGCCCATTCTTGATGCTAATGTCAAAAGAATTTTGGCACGTCTATTTGCCATTGACGGCGCAATACAAGATAAAGCAGTGAATGATCGCCTGTGGCAATTAGCAAATGATTTATTACCCAATCAACCAAAAAGTATGCCCGTGTATACGCAGGCCTTGATGGACTTTGGAGCCACTTGGTGCACTGCGCGTAAGCCAGTATGTATGGGCGTAGAGAAAAAATGCCCATTTGCAAAAGAGTGTCAGGCAAATTTAAGTGACCAAGTCCTTGCTTTGCCAAAAAAGGTGACCAAAGCAAAGTCGCCTGAATTTGATTGCGATATGTTGTTGGCTAGATCAGGTAACTTTGTCCTTTTGCAAAAGCGACCCAGTAAGGCAATTTGGGGTGGACTATGGTCTTTGCCAGAGTCACCATGGAGACCAAAAACTGAAAATGCTCGTAAGAGTGTTCCCACTCTCAAAGAGTTGCTGACGATGACTTTGCCCAAGGAAAATATTACTAGCTTGGTTAAATCGATTAAAGAATTAAAGCAGGGCAATCAAATTAAACACATCTTTACCCATCGTCGTTTGTGGATGCAGATTTGGGAAGGAAAGACTACAAAAACTTTAGAGTTTTTGGGTGAAGATTTGAAATGGGTGCCCCTAGGTCAATTAGGACGATACGGTTTACCGCAACCGATTAAAGTTTTACTGTTGGGCTTGAGTCTAACTCGCGGTGACGATCTAAAAAATTAAGCTGTAGGGCGGCTAAATTTTTTTGTGCACGGAAGTGTTCGCCGATCCGATTGACTAAATAGACTGAGCGATGTTGTCCGCCAGTACACCCAATCGCTACCGTTAAATAGCTGCGACCATCTGCAATGTAATGTGGCAACCATTTATCAATAAACTGAATAATATCGCTTTCCATACTCACTACTTCAGGAATTTTCTCAAGGAACTCTTTAACCGGTTTGTCCTTACCAGTGAGTGGCCTTAGATCTTTGTCGTAATGAGGATTAGGTAAGCAGCGTACATCAAATACAAGATCTGCTTCGCTAGGAACCCCTTTTTTGAAACCAAAGGATTCAAAAATTACGGATAGCCCAAGCGGTTTATCTTTTAGAAGATCGCCAATCCAAGAGCGTAGAGCGTGTGCGGGAAGATTGCTTGTATCAATGCTATGCGCCTGGGCACGAAGTGGTTCTAGTAGCTTACGCTCTCTATCAATCGCTTCAATCAGTGTTGCAGATTGCGATTGTTGGGCATTAGTTGATAAGGGGTGGCGTCTGCGAGTTTCTGAAAAGCGCTGCACTAAGGTGTTAGTGTCAGCATTTAAGAAAACGATTCGCACTTGATGTTGACGACGTAAGTTCTCAAGAATAGAAGGTAAGTTAGCGATAGAGTCGCCGCGACGTGCGTCAATTGCAACTGCCACACGTTCACTCTTTTCTTTTTCTAGAGTAGAGATGAGATTTTCAAGCAAAGGTACTGGCAGGTTATCTACGCAGTCATAGCCTGCATCTTCAAAGGCCCTCAAGGCAACCGATTTACCTGAGCCAGAGATTCCGGTAATCAGATTGATTTGCATGGCCTAGAGCAAGCGGCCTTGAGACTTAGCCGAATCAGCTTCAGCATTCATTTGAATGCGTTGACGCTCAATGAATTCTTTTAAAGTATCTATGCCACGTAATTGCAA
>CAIVXR010000041.1 GCA_903909925.1 uncultured beta proteobacterium
TAAAGCAGATGATGCATATCCGATAGTCGAGATGAACAGAAATGCTATTAAACAACTGCTGCTTGCTAAAAATGATTGCATTGGAAAATCGCTTCTATCCCTCTTCCCTGCTAGCGAGCTAAGCAAGGCTGCGAATTTTCTGAAAGGTGTTCAAGATACAGATGAGCCTAGCATCCTTAAAACATTATTGAGCAATGGTGAAGCAACTCAAATCAGTGCAACCTCCTTCATAAATAACGGGATTCCTTACTTACTACTGAATCTGAAGCCGCTGGATTTAGCAAAAGCATCTAGCCTATTAGAGTCTGATTCTTTAACCGTGAAGGCCATTGAAAATAATGCCTATGGTTTTGTGGTTTGCACCCCAGAAGGCCTTATTCTCAAGGCGAACAAAGCCTTCAATAAATTAAGTGCTACTAGGGGCGAGCAAGACCTCATTGGTACTAATATCAGAAATTATTTAGGGCCAGAGAGAACAGATTTTGATCAAATGATGCAATCCTTAAAAGGCAAGGCTAGCTCACAATCTTGCGTCTCTTCGATCACTAACGCTACTAGCAGCATTAAGTTGGTTGATATTTCTGCAGTATCTGTAGCACAACCACGCGCCTGCATTGGCATGATCTTTCGCCAAGTAGACTCGAGACAAAATAAAGGCGCGCGTATCGACAAAAAACTTGTGCGAAGTTCGCAAGAGTTGTCAATGCTGGTTGGAAAAGTCCCATTGAAAGATATCCTAGCTGAGACAACTGACTTAATTGAGCAGCTCTGCATCAAAGCTGCCCTCGATCTGACTCAAGATAATCGCGTTTCTGCTTCAGAAATTTTGGGCTTGTCTAGACAAAGTCTGTACATCAAACTCAGAAAGTACGGTCTAGTAGACCCCCGTAAGGATATTGATTAGAAAGTCAGTGATGAGCAGTCAAGTTGCTCTGATGGTTCTTGTAGATATCCAGTCATCAGCAAAAATCAGTGGCATTCTAAGACTCATGTTTGCTAGGCTATGGCTGTGGTCTACGCCAGGACTAGAGTTTTACAAACACATGGGCTCAGGAAGAAATGGTGGCTTCTCATTTCACCCAAGCGCTACTCATCAAGCCCTTTTTTGCATCTTCAAAGATATCGCTAGTGTTGAGCAATTCTATGCATCCTCGAAACTCATCGGATGGTATCGGGCGCATGCTAAAGAATTTTTTTCAGTAAAGCTTAAAACCTATTCAATTAAAGGTCAGTGGTCAGGCTTTGTGCCAGAAATTACGACCGATGCACCAGCATCCGGTCCAATCGTATCGATTACGAGAGCCTCTATCAAACCACTCAATTGTTTTCAATTCTGGAGTAAAGAACCAGCAGCAGAAATCTCGCTTGAGCAATCAAATGGATGCATTATTTCTGCTGGGATTGGTGAAGCACCCTTTTTTCGTCAAGCTACCTTTACGATTTGGGAATCTCAGGCAGCAATGGATCAATATGCAAGGCAGGGAGCGCACCAAGCTGCGATCCGAGCATCAATGAGCGGCAACTACTTTTCTGAATCGATGTTCTCACGCTATCAACCTTTTGATGCATTCGGCAGCTGGAAAGGTCGTACTCTTGGCTAAGACTCCCGTCATTATTATTGGTGGCGGCATTGCTGGATTAACTTGCGCACTCGATCTTGCCTCCTCTGGAGTTGAAGTTATTCTGGTAGAAAAAGAAGCTCAGGTTGGCGGCAAGATTCGTCAAATCAATTGTTCTGATGATCCTGTAGTACCAGCGCCCGTTGATTCCGGTCCGACCGTCTTTACGATGCGTTGGGTTTTTGATGCCCTCTTTGAGAAAGCAGGCACCTCTTTAGAGTCAGAATTAAAGCTAGAAAAACTCAGTATCCTTGCGAGACACGCGTGGAGCAAAGATGAGAGATTGGATTTATTTTCAGATGTAGAGCAATCAGCTCAAGCGATTGCAGAATTTTCTTCTCCTGCAGAAGCAAAACGGTTTCTCCAATTTTCTGCCCAATGTCGTGAACTCTACAAGGCGCTTGAAAAGCCCTATATGCTTTCAGGCAAGCCAAACTTTGGCGGCATGATTGCTGACTTAGGAATTGCCGGCTCCAAAGTCTTATATGACATTGGCTTATTCAATACGCTCTGGAAAACACTGGGTAATTACTTCCATGATCCAAGATTGCGTCAATTGTTTGGTCGCTATGCCACCTACTGCGGCTCCTCACCTTATCAAGCACCCGCCACTCTCATGCTCATTGCTGATGTTGAAACCCAAGGAGTATGGGCGATTGAGGGTGGCATGTATAGCCTCGTGGCGGCCATTCGCAAGTTAGCGCAAGATAAAGGTGTGCAATTGATGACTGGAAAAGCTTGCGAAGAAATTCTGGTCAAAAATGGTAAGGTCAGCGGCGTTCGATTAACAGATGGAACCCTACTCTATTCAGATCACGTTATTTTCAATGGCGATATTGCGGCACTCCAAACCGGCCTGCTCAATGCAGAAGGAATCAAAGCATTTAATCAAAAGATGAACCCACCCTCGCCTGCTAAAAGATCTCTTTCTGCAATAACCTGGTCAATGAATGCAGCAGCCGCTGATTTTCCTTTGCTGCGGCACAATGTTTTCTTTAATCAAGACTATCAAGCTGAGTTTGATGACATCTTTAATAGGGGCCACCTCCCCCGTAAACCCACCGTCTATGTCTGCGCCCAAGATCAGGGGGATAGCTACCAAGCCAAGCCTGATATGCAAAGACTACTCTGCCTGGTGAATGCTCCAGCCAAAGGCGATCAATCTGAATTTAATGCCCAGGAAATCGAACAATGCGAACACGAAACCTTTGGTCTTCTGCAACAATGTGGTTTGAACATCGATTTGGACAGCGCAATATGTCACCGTACGACACCCGCTATTTTCAACCAGCTCTTTCCGGCGACGGGGGGAGCACTCTACGGCCAAGCCAACCATGGTTGGATGGAAACTTTTGGGCGAGCTTCAGCACAAAGCCCGATTCCGGGTCTACTTTTGGCGGGGGGCAGCGTGCATCCGGGGCCGGGAGTTCCAATGGCAGCCTTATCGGGACGCATGGCGGCCGCAACCCTGATGGGACACCTCGGTTTGACCAAGCTGTCGGGAAGAACGCTTATCTCTGGTGGTACATCGACGCTCTAAGTGATGATGGTCAACATGGCATTGTTTTAATCGCATTTGTTGGCAGTGTATTTTCACCCTACTACGCATGGGCTAGGAGAGGTGATGCCTTAGTTAATCCTGAAAATCATTGTTCACTCAACGTTGCTATTTATAGCAAAGGTAAAAATCGCTGGGCCATGACTGAACGTGGTGAAAAGCAAATCTCCCGCAGCTCTACAGAATTTGTAATCGGTCCTAGCAATCTTCGCTGGGATGGTAATAAGCTGATCGTCCAAATTGAAGAACGCGCCGTTCCATTTGGACAAAAGGTATCAGGCACTGTTGAACTCTATCCGAATACCCTCTTTAACTTTAGTACACCCTTAGACGCCGCAGGCCAACACCGCTGGGGTCCTCTTGCCCCATCAGCACGGGTAAAGGTGCACTTAAATTGTCCCGAATTACGATGGGAAGGTAACGCCTATTTAGATTCCAATGAAGGTGATGAGCCGATCAGCAAATCTTTTCATGAATGGGATTGGTCTAGGGCGGAGATGAGTGGTGGTAGAACCTCGGTTATTTACGATGTGCGAGAAAAGAATGCTCA
>CAIVXR010000042.1 GCA_903909925.1 uncultured beta proteobacterium
GACTTAAACGGTCCAGGTGTTTGCATTTGTTGATACAAGGCAGCCCACTCTAATGGCAACTGCTTGGCAATTTCTCTGCGGAATGCCCGGCGTGCGATAAAGATTTTCTGAGGATCGACGCTAGTACATTGCTCATACAGGTAAGACTCTGCAGGCAGTGTTAGGGCTAGCTCTTTGAAAGCTGGATCTAGCTTAGGGTCGATTAAAAGATTGCGATAAGCATCAATGAGTTTGGCATCAGGCAAACGATGATTCAAAATCATTTGCATGGCTAATTTCTGACCAGCCTCCCAGCGATTAAAGGGGTCATCGTCGCTTGAGAATAGAGTTAATAGATCCGCTTCGCTTTGTTCAAAGTCTAAATTAATTGGGGCCGAGAAATTCCGGTTGATCGACAACACTGGGCGCTCGCTAATATTTTCAAAAGTCCAGGTTTGACTTACTTGGGTCAGTTCTAATAATTGCTCTACTTGATCATTGCTCTGGGTAATCAAGCGCATCTTCAATGGAATATGAAAGGGTTTCTTCTCAGGCTGGCCTGGGCTAGGCGCGCAGCTTTGCGTCAATACGATCTGGTATTGTTTTTTTACTGCATCGTAATGTTCTTGTACTTGTACTTTTGGAGTTCCTGCTTGGCTATACCAATTTTTGAACTGGGTCAGATCTTTGCCATTAGCATCGGCCATCGCCATTAAGAAATCATCACAAGTCACTGCTTGACCATCATGGCGCTTGAAATATAAATCCATCCCTTTGCGAAAGCCTTCTTTACCCAGCAAGGTCTGATACATCCGCACTACCTCAGAGCCTTTTTCATAGACAGTCACGGTATAGAAGTTGCTGATCTCTTGGTACTCATCGGGGCGAATAGGATGTGCCATGGGACCAGCATCTTCAGGGAACTGCAGTTGACGCAATAAGCGGACATCCTCAATTCGTTTAACTGCCCTGCCAGATTCGCTACCCATCTGATCGGCAGAAAACTCTTGGTCTCTAAAGACCGTCAGGCCCTCTTTCAGAGAAAGCTGAAACCAATCCTGGCAAGTGACTCGGTTACCTGTCCAGTTATGGAAATACTCATGCGCAACAACACTTTCGATATTGGCAAAGTCTGCATCGGTGGCAGTTTCTGCTTGAGCTAAGACAAACTTGGTATTGAAGATATTTAAACCCTTATTCTCCATGGCTCCCATATTAAAGTCGCCTACTGCCACAATCATGAAGCGCTCTAAATCTAATTCAAGACCGAAACGTTTTTCATCCCAATGAATCGAAGCAATTAAAGAATCCATAGCATGACGGGTTTTCTTGAGATCATGTGGCTCGACCCAAATCTGCAATAGTTTCTTAGCGCCGCTACTAGTGGTGATGGTTTCCTCTATACACTCCAACTTACCAGCCACCAAGGCAAATAAATAAGATGGCTTTGGAAACGGGTCTTCCCAGATAGCACTGTGCCAGCCATTCGGTAGTTTTTCAGTTTTTAATAAATTGCCATTGGATAAAAGGACTGGATATTCTGCTTCCCGTGCACGCAAGGTCACGTGATAACGCGCCATCACATCAGGGCGATCTAAAAAATAGGTAATCTTTCTGAAGCCTTCAGACTCACATTGAGTAAAGAAGTTTCCATTCGAAACATACAGCCCCATGAGAGAGGTATTTTTCTCTGGAACGCAAACACAAATGATTTCAACGATGAACTTTTCTTTACCTTCTTTTGGTAATGAATGAATTGTCAGAAAATCAGGAGTGAGTTCAAAGTGACGATGGGCTTCACCATTAATACGTAAACTCACAAACTCTAATTCATGACCCATTAGAACCAGGGGCTCTCCTGACTTAAAACTCTTACCTGGCAATACCTCGATTCTGCTTTTCACAATCGTACGAGCAGGATCTAAAGCAATATCAAGCTCTACTTGATCAAAGGTATAAACAGGAGGACGGTATTCGAGCCGACGAAAGCTCTGTGGCAGATCAGTTTTCATGATTTATTTTAAGCCTTCGCGAAGAAGGTTGCTGATCCCTTGAACCTACTAACTCCAGATCAGTGCGGCGATACCAATCGCAATAAAGGTAACAGCCGTTTGGGTTTTATCGCCCATCTCTGCCAAGGCAATAACTCCGGCGGAGAGGGTTAAAGCAGAAAAATCCATTAATGGTTACCTGGTCAGATGCCGATAAAATAGTGCGATGAGAGAGTTTAGATCTCCCAAGGCACTATTCTTACACAGCACTCACATGGCACTTACTGAGTTTCTAAAAACAGGCTAGACCTTTAGAAGCTCATCTGCGCAGGAAAAATCCAATCCCTGAGCTTGAGCGACTGGTTTAGATGTCAACAGCCCTTTATGGACGCTTAGACCGTTGCGCAGGTGATTATCAATTGATAAGGCTTTCATAACACCTCGATTGGCCAAAGCCTCCACAAATGGATAAGTAGCGTTCGTTAAGGCAAAGGTAGATGTTCTAGCAACAGCGCCAGGCATATTGGCTACGCAGTAATGCAATACACCATCCACCAAGAATGTAGGGTCAGCATGCGTTGTAGGTCTAGACGTTTCAAAGCAACCGCCTTGATCAATCGCTACATCAACCACGACTGAACCTGGCTTCATCTTCTTCACCATCTCATGGCTTACTAACTTTGGAGCGGCGCCACCGGGCAAAAGCACAGCGCCAATCACAACATCCGCTTCACCTATTTCTTGCTCGATTAACAGATTGTCAGAGTAAAAAGTGCACACTCGATTGCCATACAGCATATCGATCTGACGTAAGCGATCAATATCACGATCAAAGATGCATACATCAGCACCCATGCCTACAGCCATCTGCAAGGCATTACGGCCCACTACCCCGCCACCCAAAATGACAATCTTAGCGGGCGATACACCAGGAACTCCTGCCATCAGCACGCCTAAACCACCATGCGTCTTTTCTAAATGAGATGCGGCTGCTTGTATTGACATGCGGCCAGCTACTTCACTCATCGGAGCTAGCAAGGGCAAGGCCCCATTCATCGCTGTCACCGTTTCATAAGCAATACAAGTAGCACCAGAATCAATTAATGCCTTAGTTTGTTTTGGATCTGGAGCCAAATGGAGATAGGTAAACAGAATCTGATCTTCACGCAACATCGCACATTCTTGTGCTTGTGGCTCCTTCACTTTCACAATCATTTCGGCCTTATGAAAAATCTCTGCGGCACTATCAATCAGACAGGCGCCAGCAATTCGATAAGAGTCATCTGTCAGGCCGATTTGTTCTCCTGCCCCACGCTGAATAAGAACTGTATGGCCTTGCTTGCAAAGCCCGCTGACATTACCAGGGGTTAATCCCACTCGAAACTCATTGTTCTTGACCTCTTGAGGTACGCCAATAATCATCGTCATCTCCTATTATTTAAATTCATGCTTATTTTTAGTTTTATGGTGCAAACCAGCGATATAAAACACCGCCAGATACACCGCTAATAAACACGGGCCCAATATCAAAGCGATCCGTGCATCCTCATGAAAGCCCATCAATACAACTACTAAGAAAATAAATGCTAGAGCAAACCACGAGGAATACGGATACCAAGGAGTGCGATAAGCAAGCTCGGCTACTTGGACTTGAGTTAGTGAGCGGCGGAATTTAATTTGCGTGAACAAAATGGCAATCCAAACCATCAGACCAATAAAAGTAACTGCAGCCATGATGTATTGGAAAGCCTTATCTGGCACAAAATAGTTCAAGATAACGCCTGTCATACAGACTGAAACTGTCGCTATTACTGCACGATGGGGGACGCCATACTTCGATAGCTTTGCAAATGATGCTGCTGCATAGCCATTGCTAGATAGGGAATATAAAAGTCGGCCTCCACTAAAGATCCCAGCATTACAGGATGAAAGCGCTGCAGTAATCACGACAAAGTTAATTAAGCCAGCAGCTTCGCGCAAACCAATGCGCTCAAACATGACTACAAAGGGGCTGCCTTGTTGACCGACTTCGTTCCAGGGGAAGATCGCTAGAATGACTAAGATCGCACCCATGTAGAAAATCAAAATACGCCAGGCCAATGAATCAATTGCCATCGGGATTGTTTTCTTTGGGTTCTCAGCCTCACCCGCAGATAAACCAATCATCTCAATACCAACATATGCAAATAAGACCATCTGCAGTGAGAGCAACATGCCACTAATACCATTGGGGAAGAAGCCGCCATGCTGCCATAGATTGCTTAAGCCAATGGGCTGCCAATCATTGGTAAATCCAAATAAGATTACCGATCCGCCAAGTGCAATCATGGCAATAATTGCTACGACCTTGATTAGAGCAAACCAAAATTCAAACTCACCAAAGACTTTGACAGCAATGAGATTGATTAAGCCCATCATTACTATGGAAGACAGCGCCCAGATCCACTGTGGCGTCTCTGGGAACCAAATTCCCATGTAAATACCAACAGCAGTCACTTCAGCAATACCCACCACAACCCAATAAGTCCAATAGCCCCAGCCGACCATATAGCCCGCTAGTGGACTTACATAATTATTGGCATAAGCAGCAAAGGAACCTGCCACAGGTTCATGCACTGCCATTTCGCCAAGAGCGCGCAGTACGATGAAGGCAACGATCCCTGCCAAGAGATAGCCTAAGAGAATAGATGGTCCGGCAATTTTGATTGCGCTTGCCGACCCTAAAAATAATCCAACGCCAATCGTTGAGCCCAGAGCCATCAAGCGTATGTGTCTTACTTTGAGATGGCGTTTTAAGCCAGTTTGTTCAGTCTGCAAAAGAGACCTCCTTTCGGTTTGCCGTTGGCTGATTTACCAACGAAGCAAAGTCTAGGGAGTGCTTGGCAGATGCACTAGGGGATAAAAATACCAAAAGTGATTAAAGATATAAAAAGTAGATCCCATAGAAATGAAATGTCTTTGAAATCAAGACTGTTGTAATCTACAAAATATTTCTGACTGCAAAAGAATCAGAAACTTCCTACAGGGAATCCCCTTAAGGGTTTAATGCGATTAAAGTAGAAATTAAGATCCTGCAGCGATCAGATTCAAAATCTCGGCGGCAGCGGCAAGGCCACAGGCTGCAGTGACCATGACAGTAGAGCCATAACCAGTACAAGCTAGACCGCCACTTGCTGTGCCAGCACGTGGCTCATGGGAGTAAATCGCACGAATCCCAATTTTCTTCTTGAGGTTTCTGGAAAAGCCATGATCTTGTCTCAATCCTTGGCGAACCTTTGCTAATAAAGCATCCTGCTCGGTTCGAGAAAGATCATCACAACGAATAGAAGTTGGATCAGACTTACCGCCTGCAGCACCGCACATCACAAGTGCGCGATTATTTTTATTTGACCATACAGATAAGGCAATTTTAGTTTGCACTGAATCCGTAGCATCTAGTACTAATGCATCTTTTGGTATGAGGAGATCTAAATTTTCTGGTGTTAGAAATTCATCACAGGGTGTTAATTTGATCTCGGGATTAATTTGCAAAATACGCTGTGTCATCGCCTCTACTTTAGCTTTACCGTACTGACCCTCTAAAGCATGGAGTTGGCGATTAGTATTGCTCTCTGCAATGTGATCAAAATCAATCAAAATGAGATGCCCAATACCAGTGCGGGCCAATGCCTCAGCAGCCCAAGAGCCGACTCCACCTAAACCAGCAACCACCACCGTAGCATTACGAAAGCGCTCCCGCAGCTCTGGGCCATAGAGCCTAGCGACCCCGCCAAAACGACGATCTTCAATGCTTTCTTCTGTCTTGTCTTCTGCCATAGCTTCTCTTTATACTGAATAAATGGACTCCATTGCTCAACTTCGCAAAAACTATACCTTCGGTCAGCTTTCTGAAACCGATGTACCGGGCAATCCTTTGCCTCTTTTTAAGCTCTGGTTTGACCAGGCGGTAAGAGCAGAGTGTCCCGAACCCAATTCCATGACCCTAGCTACTGCGAATAAAGCTGGAAATCCATCAGCTCGTATTGTCTTACTAAAAGGTGCTGACGAAAATGGCTTTAGTTTTTTCACCAACTATGAAAGCCAAAAAGGCAAAGATTTAGCAGTTCGTCCGCAAGCGGCCCTACTTTTTCATTGGCACGAGCTAGAACGCCAGGTTCGCATTCAGGGGCTTGTAGAGCGCGTAAGTGCCGTTGAAAGTGATGAATACTTCCATTCTCGCCCTTCTGCATCCCGCATTGGTGCTTGGGCTTCGCCACAAAGCTCAGTTATTCCTAATCGTGAATTTTTAGAAGCAGCTGAGAAACAATTCAAAGCAGAATTCGGAGATGCGCCACCTCGCCCTGAGCATTGGGGCGGTTACCGCCTTCGCCCTACTGAAATTGAATTCTGGCAAGGCCGCCCTTCTAGGCTACATGATCGTATTCACTACAAGTTAAATGGATCTACCTGGCAAGTAAACCGTCTTGCTCCTTAAGAGTATTGAGGCGCAATCAGCGATTTAAATTTCGTTCTGAACTTTGCTAGCTTAGGCGCAACTACTGCCTTGCAATAGCCTTGATTAGGGTGCTGCACAAAATAATTCTGGTGATAGTCTTCGGCTGGGAAAATCGTTGGCGCCGCATCAATTTGCGTCACTACAGGCCTAGAATAAATCTTCGAGTCATTAAGCTCTTTCACTACTTCGTGAGCAATTTTATTTTGCTCATCACTATGCGTAAAAATGACTGATCGATATTGTGTGCCGTGATCATTGCCTTGATAGTTCAATGTAGTAGGATCATGAATCACAAAGAAAATTTCTAATAGATCCCGAAATGAAATTACTTGTGGATCAAACAGGATGTCCACAATTTCAGCATGCCCAGTAACCCCAGTGCAAACTGCTTCATAAGTAGGATTAGGCCGGGGGCCACCAGCATATCCAGAAACAACCGATTTAACCCCGGTAATTTGTTGATACACCGCCTCAAGGCACCAAAAACATCCACCGCCCAAGGTGGCTTGCTCTAGCGGGGACTGATTTTTTTCAAGAGTGTCGTTCATGGCTTTATCCTAATGCCTTATTCCTATATTTGCCAACTATTAAAAACTATGAATCGCTTCACGATCCAGCTTGATGAAATCAAGGCAGCTTATGCAGCCGAACTCAACCCTACTCTTGAGGTAAGACTGGAGCGCATTGGTCGAATCGAAAAGATGATCAGGGCTAATGAAGAAAAAATCTGCAAAGTATTGGAGGCGGATTTTGGGGTGCGCCATCCAATTGAAACCCAGCTTGCAGAATTTCAGATGGTGTATCAGGCTTGTAAATACACTCGCAAACATCTCAACGATTGGATTAAGCCCGTGCAAGTAGAAACCCCCGCTTTTATGGGATCTTCCCAAGCGTGGATTGAGAATCAATCGATTGGGGTTGTTGGCATCATGAGCCCCTGGAATTACCCAATTCAATTAGCACTTGTTCCTACAATTGCAGCGCTTGCTGCTGGTAATCGTGTTTGGCTAAAGCCTTCTGATCGCTGTTCTCGGACCTCAGGGTTTTTAGCGAGCTTGATTCAAGAGTACTTTCACCCTAGTGAATTTTGTGTCACTACCGGCGGGGCTGATGTTGCAGAGCAATTTGCTGTATTGCCATTTAATCATCTTCTATTTACTGGATCAGAGGCTATCGGTAAAAAGGTAATGCGTGCTGCTGCCGACAATCTCACCCCAGTCACCCTGGAGCTTGGCGGCAAAACCCCCGTCATCATTGATTCCACCGCCAAACTCTCAGAAGCGGCGGCTGCCATAATTTATGGCAAATTACTCAATGGCGGTCAAACCTGTATTGCCCCAGATTACGTACTCATTGCACAAGGCAATCAAGATGCGTTTATTCAAGAGCTGCAAGCTGCCGCTCAATTGCAATTTAGTAACCCCGAAGAACTCACTGGTCCAATTGATGATGCACAGCTGCAACACTGGCAAAGTCTGGTAAGCGATGCTGTAGATCGTGGGGCAAAAGTCATTCCATTGCTCAATAACTCAACTGCTAGCTCAAGAAGGTTTGAACCTGTTGTGCTCACTGATGTCTCACCTCAGGCTCGTGTTTTGCATGAAGAAATTTTTGGGCCTATTTTGCCTATAGTAACTATTACGGATACTGCCGCAGCCATTGCTTATGTCAATAACAGACCGAATCCATTAGCGCTTTACTGGTTTGGCAAAGATAAGAAGAGTATGCAACGCGTTTTAGAGGAAACTCACTCTGGTGGCGTCACTATTAACGAGACCTTATTACATGCAGCTGTCGAGTCCTTACCCTTCGGTGGAATTGGCGCCAGCGGTATGGGTGCCTACAATGGCAAAACTGGCTTTGATACCTTTAGTCATCAGAAGCCAATTCTGGAGGTGCGTGGCTTACTAGGCACCAATCTTCTGATGGGAACTAAATCTGTTCGTCCACCCTACGGGAAGCAGACAGAGCGTCTAATACGCCGCCTCAAGTAATTAATTCGGGGAAACCCTTGTAATCGACTTCTCAAACTGTCATAATGAGAGGCTTTTTTAAGCAATTTGATTCATCGCCCCCCAGCTATATTTCAGCGTACCGTTTAGAAGTCATAAACACCAAAGTTACAAAAACGCGCTGCCGCCTGTCTGATGGTCGATGCCTTTGACCATCGCACCCTTTAAAACCATGGGTGCAACATACGGAGACATCCCTTTGAGGGGATGTGTAATAGCATGACTTTTTCTAAAGAAACGAAACACGAGTCGAAAGACTCAAAACCTCCTGGAATGACATTCCAGTCTTTTGCCCTAGCAGCGCCACTTCTAAAGAACGTGGCTGAGTTAGGCTTTACCCAGCCTACTGATGTTCAAGCTCAGGTCATTCCTGCTGCTTTAGCTGGTGGCGACTTATTGGTCAGCAGCCAAACGGGTAGCGGTAAAACCGCAGCATTTTTATTGCCTTTGATTAATCAACTGATCGAAGCCAATCCGAGTAATTCACCTGTACCAGGCCGCGCACAACCTAAAGTATTAGTGCTCTGCCCTACCCGTGAACTAGCACAACAGGTTACCGCTGATGCAGTGAACTTAGTTCGCGGCATGAAAGGTATCCGTATTGCAACCATCATGGGTGGCATGCCTTACGGCAAGCAAATCCAAGCTCTAAAAGGTGCATTGTTAGTTGTTGCAACTCCAGGTCGTTTACTCGACTTGTGCGATAGCAAAGCAATTCGACTAGATGATGTAAAGCAACTCGTGATTGATGAAGCCGATCGTATGCTTGATATGGGATTTGCAGATGACCTCGAGGCAATTGACAAACGTTGCTCTGGCCGTAATCAGACCTTAATGTTCTCTGCAACCTTCGCGCCTAAGATTATGTCCTTGGCCAATGCACTAACTAGCGATGCTAAGCGTATTGAACTTGCTCATGCAGGTGAAAAGCACGCTAACATCGAACAGAAATTACATTGGGCCGACAGTATGTCACACAAGCATAAGCTTCTTGAGCACATTTTGGCAGATGCCACTTTAGATCAAGCGGTTGTGTTTGCAAGCACTCAAGTTGAAAGCGAAAAGATCGCTGACACATTGCGTGCTAATGGCTACGAAGCTACTGCACTTCATGGTGCAATGCCTCAAGCTGTCCGCATGCGTCGCCTAGAGTCTTTACGTAAAGGTCACACCAAGATTTTAGTGGCGACTGATGTAGCGGCTCGCGGTATTGATGTACCGCGTATTAGTCACGTCATTAACTTTGGCTTGCCAATGAAACCAGAAGACTATACACACCGCATTGGTCGTACTGGTCGCGCTGGTCGCAACGGCGTAGCTATCACCCTAGTTGAACATCGTGATCGCGCCAAGATTCGTAATATCGAGCGCTTTACGCAGCAAGATATCGTCGCATCGGTTATTGCCGGTCTTGAGCCACAAGCCAAGCCTAGCTTTGGTGGCGGTGGTGGCGGACGCCCTGGCGGTCGCTCTGGTGGTGGTAATCGCTCTGGTGGCGGTCGTTATGGTTCAGGTGCACGCTCTGAATCTCGCTTTGGTGGTAGCTCTGGCGGTGGAAGTCGTTCGGGTAACCATTTTGAAGCACGTTCGACTGGTTCTGCTGACTCACGCCCTGCACGCTCTGCTGACTCACGCCCTGCGCGTTCTGCTGACTCACGTCCAGCACGTTCAGGTGATTCACGTCCAGCAGGTCCACGTTTTGCTAAACCAAAGTCTGGCGGTCAACGTCGGAACTTTAGCGGTAGCTAAGAATGATTCGCCGTAATCGTCTCCGTTCTGCATGGAATCGAGTCGGTTCCGGTGAAATTCATCGGGCGCCACGAAAGTGGCAGCCTTGGCTTAGCGATACAGGGTCACTTACACAAAAAATTGAGGCTGCAATTGGTCAAAAACTAGAAGTACAAGTTTTGCGTGATTGCCCTCAATCTCTCAATAGCGACGAAAGTCGCTATTTCCATTTCAAGATTAGGCGCTGTAGAGTACGCGAGGTA
>CAIVXR010000043.1 GCA_903909925.1 uncultured beta proteobacterium
GAAGAGCAATTACTTAAACGCGTACCCAAAGAGTATTTGCTAGACGCACATCATTGGCTTATCCTGCATGGTAGATATACTTGCAAAGCGCGCAGCCCAGATTGTGCCCAATGTATTGTTGAGCCTTTGTGTAGCTTTAAACAGAAAACCGGTAAAGGAAAAGTTCGTGGCGATATTTAATCCAACTCGAGAAGAAGTGCGTCGCTTTTTCTGCGATACCTGGAAGAAGAAAACTGATGGGCACATGCTGGATTCGATGGAAACCCTTGCTGGCGACTGGATGGCACAGCACCCTGAATATCACACGCTGCTCGCAGATGCCGAAGGTGCGCTAGCCCAAGACTACACACCAGAACGTGGGGAAACAAATCCCTTCCTTCATCTCTCGATGCACCTCTCTATTAGCGAGCAGATTTCAATCGATCAGCCACCTGGAATTAAAGTAATTGCAGACAAACTATCTCAAAAGCTTGGATCAATGCATGAAGCACAACATTTCATTATGGAATGCTTAGGGCAGTTGCTGTGGGAGGCTCAAAGAGAAAATCAAGCGCTTAACCCCGAAAAATATTTAGAGGCTCTAAGGAAATTAATCTAAATCAATAGGGCTGTTATGAATCTACCAAGGCATAGTTGGCAATACTGGTTTTAAGCCGGCCTTCTGAATAGTGGGTGCCGCCTTTGAGGAAGCTAAAAAGGTAATTAAGTCTTTAGAGGCACTTACATTTGTCACATCACTGGTAATCCCTGCAGAAAAAAGTACAGTCCTCTGCGCCTCAGGAGGAAGTTCCCCAATAAAATCAACGCCTGGAATTGGGAGTAACTCGCTGACTTGCTGAAAACCTAAATCTGCATCGCCTCGCGCGACTACTGAAGCCACTCGCTCACTGTATATTTTTCTAGCAGTCCTATTCATCTGCTCCGAGATCCCCATTTTCGGAAAGAGCTCAGTCGATAAATACACGCCGCTCGCACTAGCCGAATATGCCACCGACTTAGCATTTAGTAGTGCTGATTTAAGGCCGCTCATAGTGCTGATATCTGGTTTTGGAGCACCTGCTTTCACAACGGCGCCCATGACTGAGGCAACCAAATCCACTCTCGTGCCTGACTGAACTACTCCACTTTTAATAAATCCATCTAATGCTGGCGCAGCCAAAATAAGTACATCAAATTTCTCACCCTTAGCTAGTCTTGATGGAATGGAATCGGGTGCAGCCCCCATTGATGAACCATAAGAAATAATGACCTTGTTAGAGGATTGTTTTTCATATTGGGGAGCCAAATCTTTTAAGGCCTCTGCAAAAGCGCCTGAAGTAATCACCTGGATATCTGCTGCATAAACTACTTCACATAAGATAGGGCTAATTGTGAATACTAAAAATGCAAGTAAAGATTTAAGCATGGGATTGTAAAAAATTATGCAAGAGAGGAAATTGCGGCCTTAATTGCCTCAGGTAACTCCATAGCTTTTTGCTTGCGAGCTGCCAATAAGGCTACTGGAGTTTCTTGAACTCTTGATGACCACGCCGATCCCGGAAAGAAAGCATCATTCTGATATCTGGGAATCACGTGCCAATGAATATGCGGAACCATATTACCTAAGGCAGCAAGATTAACTTTATCCGGATGCATAACGTGGCGTACTGCCTCTTCTACAGCAAACACTAGCGTCATCAGATGCTCGCGCTCACCATAGGTCAGATCGCTCATCTCAGCAACATGACGATTCCAGATCACTCTGCAAAAACCTGGCAGGTCGGGATCGTTCACAAGAATGACACGACAGTCATCACCCCGCCAAATCAATTGCCCCTCTTCAGGCTTGAGTTCGTCTTTACAAAGCGTGCAATTGGTCATGAGAAGAATGTATACGAAATCGGCATCTAAGTCACCCTTGTGGGGTAATTTAGATGCCGCAGCAGTATTGGTGCTACCGCTAATACAAACTACTTAGGGATCTATCAAGGATTAATGGAACTGCTCTTCTTCGGTAGAACCAGTCAATGCGGTTACGGAAGACTTGCCGCCCTGAATGACAGTAGTGACATCATCAAAGTAACCAGTACCAACTTCTTGCTGATGTGAAACAAAAGTATACCCACGATCGCGAGCCGCAAATTCTGGCTCTTGTACTTTTTCAATATAGGCAGTCATACCACGCTGCATATAGTCTTGCGCCAAATCAAACATGTTGTACCACAGAGAGAGAATGCCAGCGAGGGTGATAAATTGATATTTGTAACCCATCGCACCTAACTCACGCTGGAACTTTGCAATCGTTGCATCGTCTAAGTTTTTCTTCCAATTGAAAGATGGTGAGCAGTTATATGCC
>CAIVXR010000044.1 GCA_903909925.1 uncultured beta proteobacterium
CGCATTGCAAATTGAATATGACCTTGTGGTTGCATATTGCCACCCATCACCCCAAAGGCCATAGTAGGTTGGCCATTCTTTGATAAGAAGGCGGGAATAATAGTGTGAAAGGGGCGTTTACCTGGTGCAACTTGGTTGGGGTGTCCATCTTTAAGGCTAAAGTTCATGCCACGGTTATGCAAAGCAATACCACCTGGCGCGACAACTCCTGAACCAAAGCCTTTGAAGTTCGACTGAATATACGAGATCATCATGCCAGATTCATCTGCAGCGCATAGATAAACAGTGCCGCCAGAGTGCGGATCACCAGGACCATAAGAACCTGCTTTATTGTGATCTATGAGGGCCGCACGGTTAGCTAAATACTCTCTATTGAGTAATGAACTCACTGGCATTGTCATCGAGCGTGCATCAGATACATACTCATAGGCATCAGCAAATGCCATGCGCATTGCCTCTACTTGCAAATGAATACGCTGTGCAGAATTAGCTGGATATTGTTTGACATTAGCAGCTTCTAAAATTCCTAAAGCAATTTGCGCAGCAATTCCAGAGCCATTGGGAGGTATTTCATGGAGGGTGTAGTCGCCATAATCAAAGGCGAGTGGCTCAACCCATTCTGGTTTGTTATCTGCAAAGTCTTGCATGGTGAAGCAACCACCAGAGGTTTTTGCAAAGTCGACCATGTTTTGAGCAAGAGATCCTTTATAAAAAGAATCGCCTTGAGTAGCCGCAATCTCTTTTAAAGTTTTGGCTTGCGCAGGAAACTTCCAGATCTCTCCTGCTTGAGGTGCCTTGCCATCAATCAGAAAAGACTCTTTAAATCCTGGCTGATCTTTGAGAATCGGAATAGCTTCTCGCCATTGGCGCGCGATCACAGGAGAAACTGGAAAGCCATTCTCTGCATAATCAATTGCACGTTTAAATAATTGCGCAAAAGGGAGCTTGCCAAATTTTTTGGATAACTCAACCCAGCCAGCAACCACGCCCGGAACAGTCACGGTATTCCAGCCAATTAAGTCCATGGCAGATTTGCCAGCAAAATATTCTGGTGTCCAGGCAGCGGGGGCACGACCCGAAGCATTTAAGCCATGAAGTTTTTTACCATCCCATAGAATGGCAAAGCTATCTCCGCCTATGCCATTCATGGTTGGCTCTACAACCGTTAGTGTGATTGCTGTAGCAAGCGCGGCATCGATTGCATTGCCGCCATTCTGTAGCGCTTCAATACCTGCTTGCGTAGCGAGAGGTTGGGAGCTGGCAACAGTATTTCTGGCTAGTACAGGTGCGCGACCACCGCCAAAGGGAGGAGAAATCAGCATAGGGACTTATTCAATTATTTAATAGTTCAATCAACTTTGATATTGGCTGACTTTACTACCTTATCCCACTTGGTATGTTCTTCCTTTGAAATCTCAGCCAATTTCTCTGAGTTGGCAAACTGGGGATGAATACCTTGTGTTGACATGCGGGCTTTGAAATCGGGGTTTGTCAGAATCTTACGAATTTCATTCTCTAGTTTAGAGATGATCGCTGGAGATACACCTTTGGGTACAAATACAGCGTAGAAATTCTCCACATCGAATTGCTTCATGCCATCTTGCCCAAGTGTTGGCACATTAGGCATGAGAGGAGAGCGCTCTGCAGCAGCAATGGCAATAGGGCGCAGCTTACCGCTCTGAATATGGGGCAATGAAGCAGTAACACTATCAAACATCATCAAGGTATTACCAGCAATTAAATCGGGAAGAGCAAAGCTACTACCTTTGTAGGGTATGTGGGTTCCGGTAGCGCCAATACGCTGCATGAACAAAGTAGATTCTAGGTGTGAGAGGCTACCATTACCCTGAGAGGCGTAATTAAAATTTCCCTTTTTAGATTTAATAAAAGCGATTAATTCCGGAAGATTTTTAGCGGGAACACCTGGGTTGACGACGATAAGATGAGGTACGGTACCAACCAGTGCAACCGGTGCAAAGTCCTTACGTAAATCCGCAGGGGGATTATTAAATAGAGCTTGAGAAATCACTTGATTAGTTAAGGCGCTGAAATGAATCGTATAGCCATCGGGTACCGCTTTAGCTGCAGCTTGCAGGCCAATCATGCCACCGGCACCAGGTTTGTTCTCAATGACGATCGATTGACCTAGAGCTTCACCAAGTGGTGCCATCACAGCCCTGGCAAAGATATCTGTGGATCCACCGGCTGGGAAGGAAACAATTGCTACGATAGGTTTCTTGGGCCAATCAGTCTCAGGGGCTGCCAATGCAGACGTCCACATAAGAAGGCCAGTTAAACCTAGGAAAAGGGTTTGAACTATGCGCAAGAGTGCTTTCATATCAGGATCCGTTCAGTGTCTTAATGGTTGATCAGTTATATAGTATTAGATAATCAGATTGCAGCTTATAAATATCGATAGAGAGTCAAATGACAGCTTCCAGCAATGCCCCAGATATTAATATGTCAGCCTATTGGCTGCCGTTTACTCCGAACCGTTACTTTCATCAAAACCCTAAGGTCATGCAGTCTGCCAAGGGGGCTTACTACTATGATAACCAGGGACGTAAGCTGTTTGATGGCCTTTCTGGGCTCTGGTGCTCGCCCTTGGGGCACGCTGATCCACGGATTGGTGCAGCAATCAGTAAGCAATATGAAACCATGGATTACTGCCCCGCATTTCAGATGGCAAGTGAGGCTACTTTCAGTCTCGCTAGTCGTATTGTCAAGATGGCACCCAAGAGTTTAGATAAAGTATTTTTTACCAACTCGGGTTCTGAAGCGGTTGATACTGCACTAAAGATTGCGGTTGGATACCATCGAGTGATAGGCAATGCTTCCCGAGTTCGCATGATTGGACGCGATCGTGCCTATCATGGTGTTGGTATGGGTGGAATCTCAGTTGGTGGCATGGTAGCTAATCGCAAAATGTTTACTAGCTTGATGATCCCAGGTGTAGATCATTTACCGCACACCTTAAATCTTTCACAAATGGCTTTCTCGAAAGGGCAGCCTACTTGGGGCGCGCACTTAGCTGATGAGTTAGAGAAAATCGTTGCACTACATGATGCCAATACGATTGCAGCAGTCATTCTCGAGCCAGTACAGGGATCGACAGGGGTTATCGTGCCACCAGAGGGTTATCTGCAAAAGATTCGTGAGATTTGTACCAAGCACGGCATTCTTTTAATCTTTGATGAAGTGATTACCGGCTTTGGTCGCCTAGGTGCCAACTTTGGAGCCGATCGCTTTGGTGTGACTCCTGACATGATCACCTTTGCCAAAGGCATTACCAACGGCGTCATTCCTATGGGTGGTGTGCTGGTACGTGGTGATATCTATGACAGCATCATCGGTCATGGCGGGCAAGAGCAGGCGATTGAGTTTTTTCATGGCTATACCTATTCAGGACATCCAATCCCAACTGCAGCAGCACACGCAGTGCTCGATATTTTTGAGTCGGACGATATGGTGAATCGCGCTAGGGCGCTAGAACCTGTTCTAGAAAATGGGCTACATGCACTTAAAGGTAAGTCCGGAATATTAGATATCCGCAACTTTGGTTTATCTGGTGCGATCGATCTTGAATCTATACCAGGAAAACCCGGGCTTAGAGCATTAAAAGTACTCGAGGCTTGCATCGAGCGCGGGGCTCTTGTACGTGTAGCCGGTGACTGCATTGCAGTGGGTCCACCATTTATTTCTACGCCAGAAGAAGTAGAGTTCTTGTGCAGTGTATTGGGTGATGCAGTAGACACAGCGATGAAAGTGAATTAATCCTCGGTATTTTAGGTCTTGAATAGTCCTTTTATAGTGTAATGCTATGCTATACAATATGGTATGATCAAATCATTCCACCACAAGGGACTGCAATTATTTTTTGAAACGGGGAATAGGGCTGGGATACAAAGCTCGCATGCACCCCGATTAGCTAGGCAGCTAGCTAGATTAAATGAAGCAAGCTCTTGGGAGGATATGAATTTGCCAGGATGGCGTTTGCACTCGCTTAAAGGAAAATTAGTAGGCCACTTTTCTATTCTTGTTAGTGGGAATTGGAGGTTGACTTTTAAATTTGAAGGTGAAGATGCAGTTTTGGTAAATTATCAGGACTATCACTAATGCTAAAGATGAGAAAAATGCATAACCCCCCACACCCAGGGCTAACTTTGCGAGACGATGTTTTGCCAGCCCTTGGAATCACTGTGACAACTGCTGCTGAGCAGTTAGGGGTTACTCGTCCAGCATTATCGCGAGTACTAAATGCTAGAGCCGCAATCTCCCCTGAGATGGCTTTGCGTATTGAGGCGTGGCTCGGTGTTAAGAATGGTGGCAGTGCAAGTGTTTGGCTAGCACAACAGTCGGCCTATGACCTATGGAAGGCAAGAAAAACTATTAGGCCTAAAGTAAAGCATGCCCGTATCCCGCAACTACTGGCAGCCTAAGGTTTACTTATTAAATAAGTGATAAATCAGGGGTATAGCCACAGCACTGATTACGCCATTCATACCCATCGCTAAGCTTGCGTAAGTTCCGGCTTCAGGATGAATGCTAAATGCTCTTGAGGTGCCAATGCCATGAGCGCCTATACCAATAGCAAAACCTCTTTGCCACCACGCTTTCATACCCAGCACATTGAAAACAAAGGGCGCTAAGATTGCTCCTAGTATTCCGGTACAAA
The DNA here is from genome assembly GCA_903909925.1 of uncultured beta proteobacterium. Taxonomy (GTDB): domain Bacteria; phylum Pseudomonadota; class Gammaproteobacteria; order Burkholderiales; family Burkholderiaceae; genus Polynucleobacter. The sequence goes on from CAIVXR010000044.1 coordinate 4,676, forward strand.
CAGCAAAAATAGCAGTCAAGGTGGGTGATACGCCAATGCGTTCCGCAATGCCCATAGCAATAGGCGCTGTTACTGACTTGGGATACATTGCGCCAGTGATGCTCGAGTCAGCCCCCAGGGCAGTAGCAATCGCAACGGCGCTGACAATTGAAATCAAGCCTCCCGTGACTAGAGAAAAAATCAGCGGAATAGATCGACCTTTCAGGCTAGCAAGCCCACGATAAATGGGTATCGCCAAAGAGACTGTCGCTGAGCCCAGCAGAAAGTGAATGAACTGGGCGCCTTCAAAATAGGTGGAGTAGGGCATTTCAATCAATTGAATAATGCTCGCAACCAAGATGATGGCAATAGCTACAGGGTTGGCTAGTGGGTTCTGCTTGGCATGCTTATATATAGTTAAGCCAATTTGGTAGGCTGCTAAAGTCAGAAAGAGTGCAAAGAGAGGGCTGCCGGATAGATAGACCCAAACTTCAACGATGGAGTGCTTTTCACTCATGAGATTCTTTTCTACTCAAAAAGCGGACAACTAAGGCGCTTGATCCAATGGTCAAAACGACGCTACCCACTAGAGCGCTAACGATGGCCAAGGCATTGGCTTGTAATTGAGGTAGGAAAAGGACTACGCCAACGGCAGCAGGAACAAAGAGTAGACCTAAGTATTGACTAAAGCCATCCGCGACCATGGCCAGTTCAGCATTGATTCCCTTGCGCATAACTAACCAGAGAACCAGAAGTACCAAACCAATGACTGGACCCGGTAAGGTTGGTAATAGAAATTTAGAGGCGAGTTCACCAATACTTTGGAAGAGCAGTATTTGAACAAGGCCAGAGATCATCGCCTGATCTTACAGGCTTGAATTTATGTTGCAAAGCAATAAATACATTCTTGTTTAATATAAGCACAACATTAGTAGGGTATAAAAAGCTGGAATTCATCCTAATACGGAGAATTCCTCAATATTAGAAAAACGATAGGGGAGCAAGCATGGCTGAGTTAAATGTCAATGGCAAAAAATACAAAGTGGACGTAGATCCAGATACCCCATTACTGTGGGTGATACGGGAGCAGGTTGGCTTAACTGGCACTAAATATGGTTGTGGTGTTGGCGCATGCGGGGCTTGTACTGTGCTATTTGAAGGTCAGGCAATCCGTAGCTGCTCCTTGCCAGTCTCTGCCGCTGAAGGTAAAAAAATTGAGACCATTGAAAGCCTAGAAAAGAATGGTCAACTTTCTAAAGTACAAAAAGCCTGGGTTGATAACCAAGTGCCTCAGTGTGGCTACTGCCAATCTGGCATGGTGATGGCAACCACTGCACTCCTTCGTAACAATCCAAAACCAAGCGACGCACAAATTGATGCGGCCGTTACCAATATCTGCCGTTGTGGTACCTTCCAAGAAGTCCGTGCAGCGATTCATGCTGTGAGCAAGGCATAAGGGAATACAGATGACTACAAATACAAATACTTCCCGTCGCCACTTTATTGTTGGCTCTAGTGCAATTGCCACTGGCCTAGCCATTGGCTTTGATTTTTCACTCATGTCTGAAGCCAAGGCTGCTATGGGCACTGGGACAACATCGATGACACCACTTGCCTCACCAGAAATTGGTGTTTGGGTGGTAGTTAAGCCAAATGATGATGTAGTGGTACGTATCGTTCGATCAGAAATGGGTCAAGGCACGATTACTGGTTTGGCACAAATGGTTGCCGAAGAATTAGAGTGTGATTGGAAGAAAGTTTCCTATGACTATCCATCGCCTGCTGAGAGTTTGAAGCGTAAGCAAGCGTGGGGCAGTTACTCTACCGGCGGGAGTCGCGGCATTCGTACCTCGGAGCAATATGTTCGTAAGGGTGGCGCAGCAGCGCGCATGATGCTGGTTCAGGCTGCCGCTAATCAGTGGAATGTGCCTGCTTCTGAGTGTGTGGCAAAAAATAGTGTGATTACCCATACACCATCTGGTCGAAAAACTACTTTTGGTAAGGTATCTGTCGCAGCATCTCAATTAGAGGTGCCAAAAGATGTTCCGCTGAAGGACCCAAAAGAGTGGAAGTTGATTGGTAAGTCGATTCCTCGTATTGATGGGCTTTCCGACAAAGTGACTGGTAAACAGATTTATGCAATTGATCTGAAATTTCCCGGCATGCTGGTGGCAACTATTAAGGAATCTCCGGTATTCGGTGGCAAGGTAAAGAGTTATGACGCTGCCAAAGCTCAGAGTATGAAAGGCGTTAAAAAAGTAGTGCAGGTAGGTGATACAGCAGTAGCAGTAGTTGCCGATACTTTCTGGCAGGCTAAGACCGCGTTGGATCAAGTGAATATCACTTGGGATAACGGCGCCAATGGTAATGTTTCAAGTGCTTCTATTAAAAAGATGTTGGAAGAAGGTCTTGAGAATCCTGATTCATTTGCGCATAACGTGAATGGCGATTCTAAGTCTGCTATTGCAAGCGCATCTAAAAAGATTGAAGCTACTTACTTTTATCCATTCTTAAACCACGCTACCTTAGAGCCACAAACTGCTACTGCAAAGTGGACTGCAGATTCTTGTGAGGCGTGGGTGCCAACTCAAGATGGTGAAGCTTCCTTAGCTGCGGTGATCGCTGCTTCAGGCTTGCCTGCTGAAAAATGCAATGTCTTTAAAGTGAATCTTGGCGGTGGCTTCGGTCGCCGTGGTGCATTCCAGGACTATACGACTCAAGCAGTAAATATTGCTAAGCAGATGCCTGGTACACATATCAAATTGATCTGGACCCGCGAAGAGGATATGACGCAAGGTCGTTACCATCCAGTCATGATGTGTAAGCTAACTGCAGGTATTGATAACAATAAGAAGATTACTGGTATCAATATGCGGCTGTCTGGCCAGTCTATTCTGAGCACGGTGCGTCCTGCAGTCGTGGCAGCCAATAAAGGTAAAGACCCTTTAGTATTTCAAGGGCTTGAGGACAGTGGTGAACACGGCTTCACTTATAGCTTCCCAAATATCACGATTGATCATGCAATGCGCAATACCCATGTCCCACCGGGATTTTGGCGTGGTGTGAATGTGAACCAAAACGCTGTCTTTATTGAAACCTTTATGGATGAAATGGCTGAGGCAACTGGGGTTGACGCAGTAGAGTTCCGTCGTCAGCATATGGGTAATCATCCGCGTGCAATCGCAGTTCTCAATGCAGTGGCCGATGGCATTGGCTGGACTAAGCCTGCAGCGCCTGGTGTTTTCCGTGGTGTGGCACAAATGCGTTCCTTTGGCAGCTATGTTGCAGCAGCATGCGAGCTTTCCGTTAAGAATGGCAATGAAGTGAAGATCCATCGTTTTGTTGCAGCTACTGATCCAGGCTATATTGTTAATCCTGCCCAAGTAGCGCGTCAGGTATCTGGCTCATTCGTTTATGGCCTATCAGCGCTGTTTGAGGAGGAGATCACCATTGAAAAAGGTGCGGTAGTGCAAAAGAACTTCGATACCTTTGGCTCAATTCGCTTATATCAAATGCCTCCTGTTGAAACTATCGTCATTCAAGGTGGTGGCAAGGAGTGGGGTGGTGTAGGTGAGCCAACGATTGCAGTTGCAGCGCCAGCAGTACTCAATGCGTTTTATCGTGCAACTGGTAAACGCTTACGTACAGTGCCATTGAAAAATAGCGGCATCAAGCTGGTTTAAAGCGCTATTGTGAAATTGCACCGATGAGAATGAGGTATGGACTAGCAAGTGCCTTGCTAGTCTTCCTCAACCTCAGTTTTGCAAACGCACAAACTATTGTGGGGGATTCGATTTTTGAATCCCTATCTGCTACTCCTGGTGATGTAAGTAGAGGCAGGGCAATTGTTGCTAGTCGTCAAACAGGTTTATGTCTTCTGTGCCATAGCGGCCCATTTCCAGAAGAGCGGTTTCAAGGAAATCTGGCACCTGAGCTCAGCATTAGTGTGGCTCGACTCACAGCTCCCCAGTTAAGAGCGCGGATTGTGGATGCTAGTCAATTTAATCCAAATACGATCATGCCTGCCTATTACAAAACTGGACACCTTCATCGAGTTGCGCCAAAATTTGCAAGACAAACAATATTAAATGGCCAAGAAATTGAAGATGTTGTGGCCTTTCTAGTCAGTCTGAATCAATAAAAGTCGTCATGAATATAAAGCTCAATACTCCACCAAAAATGCAGCGCCGCGCTTGGATGCAGCAGCTTCAAAAGCTTGCCCTATTTACTTTTGGTGCTTGGCTCATGCCTTCAATTGTGTTTGCTAAAAAAGAAGATGCTGATGGGGCCATTCAAAAAATTACTAGTGGCACAAAAATTCAGGATGGCCGCGTTACCTTGGCTATTCCACCGCTGGTAGAAAATGGCAATCTAGTAGTTCTCAAGGTGAGCGTCGATAGTCCGATGACTGCTAATGATTATGTGAAGGTGATTCATGTGATTGCAGAAGGCAATCCATTGCCCAATATCTTTTCAGCGTATTTAACGCCGCGTTCGGGAACAGCCAATATCACTACCAGAGTTCGTTTAGCTGATAGTCAGCGCGTTTGGGCGATCGCGCAAATGAGTAATGGTAGCTTTTGGCAGGGCTCAGCAGAAACTCTAGTGACTTTGTCTGCTTGCACGGAGGTGGTGTGAGTAAAACATCGCGTACCCAAGTGACAGTCCCAGCTTCAGCGAAGAAGGATTCGATTATTGAGATTCGGGCCATTGTTCAGCATGATATGGAGTCAGGATTTCGTTATACCGAATCCGGTAAATTAATTCCCCGAGATATTATTCGTGTTTTTACCTGTAGCTATAACAATGTTGAGGTGTTTAAGGCTGACTTCTATCCTGGTATCGGTGCCAATCCATTAATTATCTTTACTACGATTGCAACAGAATCTGGAACACTCGATTTCAAATGGCTTGGTGATGATGGCTATGAAGCAGTTCATCAAGCCCACATTACTGTTTCATAAGGGTTTTGTGCGTAAAGGATATGTTCTCTCTCTGGTAGCTATCTGTTGCTCGGCATTATTTCCAGCGTTGGCCTCTAGCGCTGCTCCTGAGGTAGCTACTCATAAGAAGCAATCTAGTTACGAGCTCATGTCTGCCGAAAACAAAGCGATGCAGGACGATCCCTCTCTTAACCCTGCAATGTTTTGGGTGGCAGAAGGAGAGAGCATATGGCAAACCAAATCAGGCTCAAAAAATATTAGCTGTGCGAGCTGTCATGGCGATGCCAAAAAATCAATGCGCGGTGTAGCAACGCAATTTCCAAAGATGATCAAGGATAATTTGCAAACTCTTGAGGGGCAAATTAATCAGTGTCGTACAGTTAAAGAAGGCGCGCCAGCACTTGCCTATGAGAGCAAAGAGTTACTAGCACTTACTGCCTATGTTGCGACACAGTCTAAAGGTATGCCGATTGCTGTAAAAGAAACCTCAGCCAATCAAGCGCAATTAAAAAAAGGTCGACAGTGGTTTAACGAAAGAATGGGTCAACTCAACTTATCGTGTGCTCAATGTCATGAGGATAGAGCGGGATTAAAGTTGGGCGGTAGTCCGATACCCCAAGGCCACCCTAACGCCTATCCTATTTACCGATTGGAATGGCAAACTTTAGGATCTGTGCAGCGTCGCTTGCGTAACTGCATGAGCGGGGTGAGGGCTGAGCAGTTTGAGTATGGATCACCTGAAATGGCTCAATTAGAGCTCTTCTTGATGTGGCGAGCTCAGGGAATGCCTTTGGAGGCACCAGGAGTCAGACCATAGCAATCCTGAGAGGTTTATTGCTTTGCCGTATCCATGACTTGATCTGCTGGACCTAATAGGGGCGCACTGTTATCAGTCACAGTGGGAACTGGTATTTCAATACAGATTGACTGTCCTGAAAGTGGATTGAAAAAGCTACATTCCTTTTTGGTAGCAGCTGAGGCTGCATGCTCTAAAGGAGACTTACCGGTAGCCACAGTAGATGCCAAGCTTGTGGCAGTCATTGGGTTGGCCACTGCTGCAGTGGCGACGGCGTTACCAGCCGAGCTAGCAGCAGCAGAGCTAGAGGCGCTAACCGCTGCAATTGGGGCAACACAGCCCTGCAAACTTAAAAAACAAATGATCAGTAATGGGCAAGCCCAGAAATTTACCTGGGATTGCGAAGGTAATCTACCGCTTCTGGCAGACAACATTAAATACTCCGGCCGTCCATGATTCATTGATGACAGGCTCAAACTGGCTATCAGGTGTGTCGTTATTAGAAACTACTTTACCTGTGCCTTTTGCCCCAGAAAATTCTTTAAAAGCAATAGGGCGATAGCTAATCTCAGGGCAGTTATATTCATTCAAACCAACTATAGAGTTGACAGTCTGTTTGTTGTTGGGATTTTTGCCCGGCTTTTTAAAGTCCAGCATCGACATAATTTGAGCCTTCTCACCGCCATCACGAATAGTATCTAAATCTACATAAACAACCATGACTGCATTAGATCCCAACTCTTTCCATTCGGCATAGGCGCTGTGAATGGGCGCCATCAGAACCACTAGAGTAGTTGCTATTAAGAGTGAATTCATTTTTTTCATGAGTAGGAGTCCTAAATAATGACTAGTTAATATCAGTAAGACATTCTAAACGCCTTAGGGCTAGCTATGCAGCAGACCCTTTGGTCTTATTTGTTGCCAAGCTCAAGTTGCCGTTTACTTCCCTCGGGCCTCATCTGTAAGGGCAGGTATTCGCTTTTTGCCCAAAGTGGATTCATATTACGATAGAGCTTACTTTGTACCCAACCCGATTGGCCAGTCTGGTAAATGAAGATAGATTTTTCTAGATCAGCTAGATCATAAATAGCCCGCATACTAGGAGCCTGTAGCGTCTCGTATGGATTTTCAGATTTAAGTAACTCAGGCCTGCCTACATTGACAGTGTAGGCATCGCCAGGAAAGGGCGTTGTGATATTAAAGAGCTTACCCAAGACCGGAACTTTACTGAGTGGGCGGTGCTCTGATGTCGCAATATGGGCTTTACCCCAACTCCAGTTTTTTGGATCATTGCCATATTGAGCGCTTAGATAATCTAAGGCTTTATCAAACGCATTGTTAGAGGACTCCAGACATGATTCCACTGGTTTTGTTTTGGGGTCATCGCACCAAGGGCTATTAGGATTTTGCAATGCAAGTAGTAACGGGTATCTGAAACTGCGTGAACCGTAGTTCTCAGTAAAGAGATAACTGAGACGAGAGAATAGGTTGCGAGTGAGTTGGTCTGCCCAAGCGTTAAAGATGAGCGCGCCGGCACTATCAACCTTCATATCCCCATCAAAGCTTTGAATGATTTCTTGTACCTTGGGAGCTAGCTGATGACTTGGCTTACTTGCTTTAAATAAACCCAATAGGGGCGTAGATGCTAGTGAAAGTGTATCTGCCTGCATTGTTTTCATGTAACTCAGATCAGGATTACTTTTAGATTTAATGAGCTCAACAATGCGGTCATAGCGCGTTGGCAGATCCCAATCACCCGTTAAAGGATTTGGATTATTACTAGCAATAATTTGTTGATTAGCAGTAGCAATCCAACCTTGCTCTGGATTATTGCTGGCGGGCAACTGCTCAAAAGGAACATAACCGTTCCAATCAAACTGTTTCTCCCATCCAAGGGCAGGGGTAACGCCATATAAGCCTTGATGCAAAATACGTTTAGGCGCAACACCTGCCGCCTGATAGGTGATGTTGCCCTCGGTATCTGCCATTACGACGTTTTGCATTGGTGCATAGTTCTGGCGGAGTGCTTGTTTGAATGACTCTATATCTTTGGCACGATTCATTTCTAAAAGGCCTGTTACAGATTGGTTTTCAACATCCAATGCGGTCCAGCGTAGCGCTAAAGCAAATCGTTTGGCATCAATACTGCGTTTAGCACGCGCATGAGCGTCAGAAATTACGGGCCCATGACGGGTTTCTTTTACTAGGAAAGTGAGAGAAGGGGCATCTTTGATATCGATAATCTCTTGATGTACTTTAAAAGCTAAAGGACCATCGGGACCGCGATACATGCCAGGATTATTAGGATCAATCTGTTCGATGTATAAATCTTGGACATCAGGATTGGTGTTGGTAAAGCTCCAAGCAAACTTATCTGTCCTGCCAAGAATAACCGCTGGTATACCTGGCAGGGTAGCTCCGATCACATTCATGCCTGGTGCATCCAGATGAGCAAAATACCAAACCGCTGGAGCTGATAACCCTAAGTGGGGATCATTTGCTAGGAGAGGCTTCCCGCTAGCAGTAAGCTTACCGCTCAAAGCCCAATTATTTGACCCAATACCCTCTTTTCCGCCGGGAATATCAAGTAAGCCAAGCTCAGTAGAGGGTAGATTATTGGATCTACCTTCAGCTGGACCGGTCGCAGGATTAAATACATTCAGATCTTTATACAGCTTAGCAAAATCCATATTACTTACTGGTGCGCCTGGTTCATATGGTGGGATGATTTCCCAAATTTGTTTAGTAGTGAGAAATTGGGAAAGCTCAAGACGTTGCAACTCTTTATCCCAGTTGCCACCAAGGTCTAGTGCCATCATCAGCATCCAAGCAACGCTATCGGTTGGAGACCAGTGACCTGGCTTGGAGCTTGTCAAAAAGTATTCAAGGGGAAGTGCCCAGCCTAATTGGGCATTACCTGTATTCACACCATCAGCGTAGGCTTGCAACAAACGTTTAGTGGCAACTGGGTAATGATCAAA
>CAIVXR010000045.1 GCA_903909925.1 uncultured beta proteobacterium
AAAGCAAAGATGACCAGCTTTAATGGCAAGGAGAACATCATCGGGGAAATCATCACCATACCCAATGAAGTCAAGATACTGGCTACCGCAAAGTCAATTGCAATAAATGGTAGGTAAATCATGAAGCCAATTAAAAAGCCCGTCTTGATTTCGGAGATTGCAAATGCGGGTATCAATACCGTCATCGGCACATCTTCTTTTGCTTGAACCGGCTTGTCATATAACCTTACAAACAACGCCAAGTCCTCTTGTCGTGTTTGCTTGAGCATGAATGATTTAATCGGTGCCGCGCCTACTTCAACTGCTTTCTCAAAACTCATTTTCTGCTGCGTATATGGCAAATAAGCGTCTTGATAAATAGTCTCAAAAGTCGGATTCATCACAAACAAGGTTAGAAAGAATGAGAGACCAATCAACACCATATTTGGCGGCATGCTTTGCAAACCCAATGCTTGGCGTAGTAAAGAAAACACGATCAGGATGCGAGTAAAGCTCGTCATCAGCATCAATGCTGCGGGCAAAATGCTTAAGGCAGTTAATGCAATAACTGTTTGAACTGGGATAGAGTAAGTTGTACCGCCCTTACCTCCCCCACTGGTGATCAGCGGTAAAGACTGGGCAAAAACCGCCCCGGAGACCAATAACAATAGGGCTGCGCCTAAGCCAGCACCTAACCAGGCAACGTGACGGCGCTTCATGCTTTACCACCTTTACGCAGCAGATCTGACAGCTTTTTAGCAAAGTCTGGTGAATAGCTGGTCATCTTAGGTAAGTTCGCTACTTCTGCAGCCTCTAACTCGGAGATGAGGTTAATTTGATTGGGTGTATGGCCAAGAACATAAACGCGCCCTGCAACTTGCACAACCACAACACGCTCACGTGGACCCAGACCTTGGGCAGCCAAAATCCGGATAGCTGAATTTGGAACATCTAACTGCAGATTGCGCTTAACAAACCAAGCTACTAAGCCTACCAAAATGGCAGCAAGTACTAAGGTGACTAAAGTTAACCAGATAAAACTTCCACCACCAGCGCTTGGATAGGAAGTGGCTCGAGATGCATCCTGCGCAAATGCAGGAGCTGAGCTGAGTAGTGCTCCAAATAAAACGATTTGGAAAATGGGGAGTTTGGGAGAGATTCTGCCAAACGTACTTTTATTTAAATACCCGTTGCCAGCCTTCTCACCCATCTAGATCCTCAGCGGTTAATTTTTCTAATGCGCTCCGCTGGGGTAACAATATCAGTTAAACGAATACCGTAACGGTCGTTCACAATTACCACCTCGCCTTGCGCGACTAGGCAACCATTGACCACTACTTCCAAAGGATCTCCTGCATGGATATCCAACTCAATCACTGAGCCCTGGGTAAGCGCCAAAAGGTTGCGTATTTGCATTTTAGCGCGACCGAGCTCAACCGTAACCTGAACTGGCACATCCATCACCAAATCGATATCGTTAGCCATTGGGGCAGTAGCTGAGGCACCGCCCAAATCATCAAAACTCGCCCGGCGGACCGCTGCTCCAGCGTTTGCAAACGCCTTCGCCAGATCGTCACCAGACTGTGATGGGGTGTTTTCAATCATGATTATTCGCCTTTTTGTTGCATATAGAGGTCACCCCGCTCTTCGCTGCGCATCACGCTAGACTCAGAGGCTGGAGTATTTACCGGATTTTTAAGAAATTGGGCTGGATGTTGAATGGATTCAACCTTCACAGAATATTTATTGTTCTTAACGCCGTATTTGCCCTGGATCATTGGGAGCCCGTCCACATACATCGTGACAGGATCATCAATATCAATTGGAATAATCTCACCAATCGACATTCCCAGGATTTCACGAATGGTCATTTGTTTGCGAGCCAATACTGCGACCATTGATACAGAAGCTTCTTGCAATTGAGTCTCCAGTGAAGTTGCCCAATACAAATCGGTTTCACGCTTAACTTTGACTTCATTACTCCAAATCTTTTCCTTAAATGGCTCAAGGACCCAATAAGGAACGCAAAAATCTAAATGGCCTTCGTTGCCATTGACGTTTACTTTAAATTTGCTGTGGAGTACCTGCTCTTCTGGGGCAGCTAAGCGCAGGTCATCGAACTGCTCTTCATGTCTCGCAAAGCCAAAGCGGATGTCGGCTAGCGGCTTCCAGGCCTTTTCATATTCTTGTACGATCACTTCCAAAATACGGCGTGCAATACGCATTTCTGTAATGGAAAGTTTTTTCGGATTGCTATTGTTGCTCGGCGGGAA
>CAIVXR010000046.1 GCA_903909925.1 uncultured beta proteobacterium
CATTACTACAGAAGCAGCGCCATAACGACGAATTAAACGCGCCTGCTTTTTGAAGGGCTCTTCGCCCTCTTTTAGGGAAATCGAGTTCACGATTGGCTTACCTTGAATGCATTTCAAGCCCGCCTCAATCACGCTCCATTTGGAGGAGTCGATCATGATGGGAACCCTGGCAATATCAGGCTCAGAGGCGATTAGATTTAAGAAGCGTGTCATTGCCGCCTCAGAATCAAGCATCGCCTCATCCATATTGATATCGATGATTTGCGCACCATTCTCAACCTGCTGACGTGCAACTACTAGCGCCTCATCAAATTGATTATTGAGGATCATGCGGGAAAACGCTTTGGATCCTGTAACGTTAGTACGCTCACCAATATTTACAAAACGAATATCTGCAGTGACATTAAACGGCTCTAGACCAGAGAGCTTCATTGCTGGCATCACTTTTTTATCTACTTTACTCATGCCGATGCCTCAGCACTTTCTTTATAAAAAGCACGTGGTTTGCGCTTGGCAACTGCATTAGCAATTGCGCGAATATGGTCAGGCGTAGTGCCACAGCAGCCGCCTACTAAGTTCACTAAGCCATCTTTAGCAAAACCATCTACTAGACTAGAAGTAATTTCTGGAGTCTCATCAAAGCCCGTATCACTCATCGGATTAGGCAGGCCAGCATTGGGATAACACGAAACTGCAGCATCACAAATGCGCGCAAGCTCTGCGATATAAGGGCGCATCAAAGCGGCCCCTAAGGCACAATTCAAACCAAATGTCAGCGGCTTGATATGGCGTAAGCTATTCCAAAATGCCTCAACAGTTTGTCCAGATAAAATTCGTCCAGAGGCATCAGTCACTGTTCCTGAAATCATCACTGGTAAACGCTCACCAGTCTCTTCAAAGAATTCATCTAATGCAAATAACGCAGCTTTAGCATTGAGCGTATCAAAAATAGTTTCAACTAAAAATAAATCTACGCCGCCCGCAAATAAACCTTCAATCTGTTCGCGATAAGAAGTACGCAGAGTATCAAAAGAAACATTGCGCGCCCCTGGATCGTTCACATCCGGAGAGATGCTGGCTGTCTTTGGTGTGGGGCCAATTGCCCCTGCAGCAAATCGAGGTTTATCAGGAGTGCTGTATTTTTCACAAGCTTCGCGAGCAAGCTTCGCAGACACTTCATTCATCTCACGCGCCAGGCCTGCCATTTTGTAATCTTCTTGAGCAACTGAAGTTGCACCAAAAGTATTTGTTTCGATGATGTCTGCGCCTGCATCTAAATACTGCTCATGAATCTTGCTAATAATTTGGGGTTGGGTCAAAACTAAGAGTTCGTTATTACCCTTGATATCTCCGGGATGATCAGCAAAGCGACTATTACCAGGCAAGCCACGATAATCAGCCTCGGTTAATTTGTATTGCTGAATCATTGTGCCCATGGCACCATCCAAAATCAGGATGCGCTGCTTTAACAGCTCGGGAAGCGCCTGACCACGGGTGTAGGGCTGGGAAATACCATTAGATTGCATTGATTAACCGGGATAAATCTCTAGAATCCCTTATTCTATTGGAAAAGCCACTTTTCATTTAACCCGGAGCAGGTATGTTTGGAACAATTCCAGAATTTAATCAAAGCCTTGAAATGTTTAAAACCATGTGGGGTCAAGGTGCGACCGGTCAGGCCGGCCAATTTCCCTTCACTACAGACGCCTCTAAGGCTGCTGGCGGCTTTGGCTCGGCATTCCCAGGCCTTGATGTTGAAGAGCTAGAAAAGCGGATCAAAGACCTTAAAAGTGTTGAAAACTGGCTAAATCTGAACCTCAACATCCTCAAATCAACTATTCAAGGTCTGGAAGTACAGCACGCTACGATGATGGCTCTGAAATCATTTGGTGATGCGGTATCTGCAGCAAGTGCTGCAGGCGCTGCGCCAAAAGAAGAGTCGAGCACTAAAGCGAGTAGCGTTAAAGCTAAGCCACGGAAAACCGCAACACGCCGTCGTCGCAAAGCTGGCGATGCAACTTACCTCGACGAAGTAGGTAATTCAGATGGGCAATAGCCTCACCCATAGCAAAAGTAAGCTGATGAATATCTAATTCACGCTTAAATAAAACCGGCACGATCTCTCTAGCATGTGCCGGTTTTTTACATGCGCTAAGCGTGTCGGCCAAACGATCGTCATGATGGGCTTTTAATTGCGCAATACGTGGTTTCATACCCGTAAATGGCTTACCGTGCGATGGCAATACTAAAGTGTCGTCAGGTAAAGGTAAATATTCATCGAGCGAGCTTAAATAGAGGCCTAGAGGATCAGCATCTGGATCTGCGTCGAACACACTGACATTGGTTGAGATGCGAGGCAAGAGCATATCCCCCGAAATTAATATCCCCAAGTCTTTGCAAAATAATGACGCGTGTTCGGGTGCATGTCCATATCCCATAATGACCTGCCAATACTTACCACCAATCAAAATATTTTCGCCATCCATGATGCGACGATATTGGCGAGGCACTCCTGGAACCATATTGCTATAGTAATTAGAACGTCCCCGAATTTTTTCCAAATCTTCTGGCGTAGTCAAACCATGTTTTTGAAAATGGTCTGCAGAGCCGCCGCCGCCAGCCCGAAATCCAATCGCAGCACCACCCTCTTTATGGCTTAGCCATTGTGCAGTTAAAAAATCGGTCATCGAAATCCATAAAGGCGCGTTCCATTTCTCACACAACCACTGAGATAAGCCAACATGATCTGGATGCATATGTGTAACCAGAACTCTAAGCACAGGCAAACCTTCTAACTGGGTAGCAAAGATCTTCTCCCATGAGGCCTTGGTCTCCTCATTTGCAATCCCACAATCGACAATCGTCCACCCAGCAATACCATCAATTTCATCTCGTAGAAGCCAAAGATTAATGTGGTCTAAAGCAAACGGCAGTTTCATTCTGAGCCAGCGAACTCCTGGCGCCAGCTCAATCGTGCTACCAAGATCAGGAAGCGCCTCTCCTAATGGATAATGAAGAGCGCTTTCAGCTTTTGCCTGGTTGGGTGTGCTCATAGTCTAAATTTTTTCTTTTAAATTGCTATCGCTTTAGGTTTATTTTGACAACTGTCCCATCACCTTGCACTAATTGGTGTGATATCAACCCCGAGAACAGCTTCTGTCGCGGATGCTATCGTACGCTTACTGAAATTACAAATTGGTCTGATCTCTCAAATCCTGAGAAGCTTGAGGTTTGGGCACAACTCAAAATACGCAAACCACAAGCTGCAGAATAAATTTCAATCTCTAGTTACTTATTCACGTCAACAATGACGCGGCCACGCACATTACCTGCCATCAATTCTTGCGCATACTTCAAAGACTCTTCTAAAGTAATTTCATGAGAGATCTCATCTAAAGTTTTGAGGTCAAGCAATTTACTTAGTTGCTCGTATGCGGCAATACGCTTTGCACGTGGCACAGTTACACTATTGATGCCATATAAAGTTACGCCACGCAAAATAAATGGCGCAACACTAGAGGGAAAGTCCATGCCTTGCGCAAGCCCACAAGCAGCTACCGCGCCCTCACTCTTAGTTTGTGCGCACGCATTGGCTAAGGTATGACTACCAACACTATCTACCACTGCAGCCCAGCGCTCTTTTGCTAAAGGCTTGCCTGGAGCAGATAAGGTAGCACGATCAATTACTTCAGCGGCACCCAGTTTCTTTAAATAATCTGCCTCAGCCATTCGGCCAGTACTTGCAACAACAGTAAAGCCTAGTTTGCTTAATAAAGTGATAGCAAAACTGCCCACCCCACCTGCGGCACCAGTCACCAAGACCTCGCCATCGCTTGGCTTGAGCCCATGCTTTTGTAAAGCCATGACGCAGAGCATCGCTGTATACCCGGCCGTACCAATCGCCAATGCTTGCTTAGCTGTAAATCCCTTAGGCAGGGGAATTAACCAATCGGCCTTGACTCTGGCTTGCTGCGCTAAGCCACCCCAATGTCCTTCACCCACGCCCCAGCCATTCAAAAGAACCATATCGCCCGCTTTGAACTCTGAGCTGGAGCTTTCAATCACTTCACCTGCAAAATCAATGCCTGGAACCATTGGAAAACTTCTCACCACAGGGCCCTTGCCCGTAATAGCAAGGCCATCTTTGTAATTAAGGGTTGAGTAAAGAACACGAACCCGAACCTCCCCTGCGGGAAGGCTAGCCTCATCAGCCTGGCCCAGCTCGGCACGATAGCCTTGATCATCCTTATTTACCAAAATTGCTCTAAACATGTCTCTTCCTTTTATAAGCAGGCATTTTCCCGCAATAAATCCCTAATAGGTTTATCCTAACGAGCATTGCTAATTATGGAGGCTTCCATGAAAAAAATTCTACTATTAACTGCGATTTCTGGCTTGATGCTCACTGGGTGCTATTCCACTGAAATAAATATGTCTATGGGCAATATGCGACTTATCACTTCTAGCGCCAATCCACAGAATGTGATGGACTTTGCAACTACTGCTTGTAGAAATGACTTCTATGAAGGCGCTAGCTTCCTTTCTAAGGCGGGCAAAGAGTATCGCTTTAAATGTGTAAAGGCTGAAGAAAACGAAATATTAATTCCGATCCCAGGGACAACTATCACTCCTGTAGTTAAAGCAGAAGCAAAGTAAGTAGAGTTTGATGGCCCCGTTTACCTCACAAGAATTACGTCAAGGATTCGCATCATTTGCAACTGGGGTCACGGTGATCACCTGTCTTGATGAAAATCAAGGTCATCACGGCATCACTATTAGCTCATTTAACACCGTATCTCTTGAGCCGCCACTGATTCTGTGGAATCTAAAAAAGCATTCTCGTTTAATGCCTTGGGTAGAGGTAGGCAAGAAACATCTTATCCATGTGCTAGAACGTTCTCAAGAAAATTTAGCGATGCACTTTGCCACCGTTAAACATGATCAATTTATTGGGATTGAGCACAAACTTGCCACAAGTGGCTTAACCCAAATTGAGCACTGCGTTGCTTACTATGAATGCGAGACTGTGTCTGTATATGATGGCGGAGACCACAATATCATTCTTGCTAAAGTCATTAGCTTAAAAAATCATCTCGAAAAAGAGCCTCTTATTTTTGCTCGCAGCAAATTTGTTGGTCTTGATTTTGCAGAAATAAAAACTGCTTAAATAGCCTTTCAAGGAAATACCATGATGCGCTTATGGGGTCGTAAAAGTTCTATCAATGTTCAAAAAGTGCTGTGGTGTCTTGCTGAATTAGGGCTTCAAGAAGGCAAGGACTTTGAACGTATCGACGCAGGGATGCAATTTGGCATAGTTCGCTCACCTGAATTCCTAAAAATGAACCCCAATGGCTTGGTGCCTACCCTAGAGGATGGCGATATCGTGCTCTGGGAATCGAATACCATCATGCGCTACTTAGCCTCACAGTACGATAAAAACAAGCGCTTCCCATCGAGCATTCCCACTCAGTTCAACTCTGAAAAGTGGATGGATTGGCAAGTTGGTACTCTTTGGCCAGTTCTGCGCCCCTCTTTTATTGGTCTTACTAGAGTTCCAGAAGCTGAGCAAGATCATGCTGGTATTCAAAAGGCGTATCAAGCTACGAATCAGTTATTTGCCTTGCTTAATCAAACATTAGAGTCTCAGGCATATTGTTCGGGAGAACAATTTCATATTGGCGACATTGTGCTGGCCTTATGTGTGCATCGTTGGATTTTGCTAAATAAGACTTTTCCAAAACAAACCGGTGAACGCACTAATCTCAAAAATATCAATCGCTGGCTAAAACAACTTGAGACCGAAACTTACTTTCAAGAATTTGCGGAGAAAGAACTCAATATCATTAATAAGTGATATTGAGTTGTAGTCGATTCTTATTGTTACTCTTGTTTAAACTTCTTTGCGTGATGGTCGGCGCCAATAAAGAGGTACATTGCAGGCACTACGAATAAAGTAAATAGAGTGCCAATCGAAAGTCCGGTAAAAATCACAATACCCATTGATTGACGACCTGCAGCGCCTGCCCCAGAAGCAATTACTAAGGGTAAAACCCCTAATACCATTGCTGCTGTTGTCATCAAAATTGGTCTTAAGCGAACACTACTTGCCTCCACAATGGCATCTAATTTACTTCGTCCCGCTTCTTGCAGTTCATTAGCGAACTCCACAATCAAAATACCGTGCTTACTAATGAGCCCCATCAAGGTTACTAAACCTACCTGGGTATAAACGTTCAAAGTAGTAAAGCCTAAATTGATGAAGATGAGCGCACCAAACAAAGCAAGTGGTACTGATACCAAAATCACAATCGGATCGCGGAAGCTTTCGAACTGTGCAGCAAGGACTAAGAACACAATCAAGATAGCAAAAAACATGGTGACTAAGAAGCCGCCAGATTCGGCCATGAACTGGCGCGACGGGCCGGCATAGTCCATGCTGTAGCCATTCGGCGCAACCTCTTTTAAGGTTTGACGCATGAACTCCAGTAGGTCAGCCTGGGAGATAAATGGTGTACTGACACCTGAAATCGTGGCAGAGTTCAGTTGTTGAAAGTGGTTGATTGATTGAGGAACGACACGCTGCTTAATGCTAGCAATTGTCCGTGCTTGAATCATGGCACCACTCGGAGTACGAATGTAGTAGTCCAAGATCTGATCTGGATTTAAGCGATCAGTCTGCTTAACTTGCGGAATTACGCGATATGATCTGCCTGCTACTGAAAAGTAATTCACATATCCGCCACCTAAAGCAGCAGATAATGCGGAGCCCACTTGTTGCTGGGTCATACCCAAGGCAGCCACCTTTTCACGGTCAATGACTAGAACATCTTGAGGTTTATCGATCTTTAAATCTGAATCCACAAAAAAGAAGTTTCCAGAACGACGGGCCTTGTCTAATACCGCTTGAGAGACCTCATTAAGC
>CAIVXR010000047.1 GCA_903909925.1 uncultured beta proteobacterium
GAAACAATTGACTGCACGAAAATAGATCTTAAAGTCATCTTACGGCCAACCCCGGCTGTTAAGCTAGCGGGCTTAGTAATATCGATTCCTATCACCTTCTTTATGCGAACTTGAACCACAAAAAACTTTTCATTCAAGGCATTACCACTGCTGGCAAACCATTTCGACCCAGTGACTGGGCTGAGCGTCTGTGCGGGGTAATGGCTATATTTCGCCCTCCAGGAGACTCTGGAGACCCTCGCTTCACCTATTCACCCTACGTCACACCTGTAGTGATTGCTGCAGTGAAATGCGTTGTTATTGATACCAGACTAGGTGATCTTGATCCAAGAGCGTTGGACTTTGTATGCAACTTTGCCAAAGACAACGATCTACCAATCGAAGAAGCCTGTGAGTTTGAACCCAAACCACAAACCTAGTCCTAAAAACAAAAACCCGCTCTGATAAGGAGCGGGCTTAGGTCGAAATTACTTCGACCAGCCTAAAACTAAATCCGTATTACGCTGCCATCGCCTTAATAGCTGCAGACAAACGGGATTTCTGACGATATGCAGTATTTTTATGAGCAATCTTTTTGTCAGCAATCTTGTCGATTGTTGCTTGAGTTGCTGCGAATACTTTTGCTGCAGACGCTTTATCACCAGTTTCGATCGCTTTACGAACTGCCTTAATGGAAGTGCGGAGCTTTGAACGCAAACTGGAGTTGTGCTCATTCTGTTTTACTGCCTGGCGTGCGCGCTTGCGCGCTTGTGCTGTATTGGCCATCTTTAAACCTTGCCTCTATAAATTGCAAAATGCGATTAGTTAAAATTCCTGCGGTCTCGCCAAATTCATAAGCAAGCTCGCCAAAACCCAAGATTTTACCTGAAAGGGCTAAAAAAGCCCAGTCGACCCATAAATAGGTGAAAATCGGCTCATGAACCTGCTTTCTGCCGCTGCCAAGGTAAGCTCCCTCACCATGCTGTCCCGTATTACAGGGCTGCTTCGGGAGACCCTGATTGCCCGCAGCTTCGGGGCCTCAGAGTGGACGGATGCCTTTAATGTTGCTTTTAGGATACCGAATTTACTGCGTCGGCTATTCGCTGAAGGGGCCTTTTCTCAGGCTTTTGTACCGATTTTGGGTGAAATTTCCAAGGATGGGGATCAAAAACAGGCTCAAATCTTAGTTAATGCGGTCGCCACCCTCTTATTTTGGGCTTTACTACTGACGGTATTGCTCGGGGTAATTGGCGCGCCCTTGATCATTCTGATCATTGCTACGGGATTTAGTGGTGGGCAAGCCTATGAAGCAAGTGTAGTAATGACCCGCATCATGTTTCCTTACATTGGACTGATTTCCCTGGTTTCACTATCAGCAGGCATTCTGAATACTTTCCAACGTTTTGCCATTCCAGCCTTTACGCCCGTTTTATTGAATCTGGCTTTAATCGGAAGTGCGTTATTTTTGGCGCCCCATTTAGATCAACCCATTTACGCACTGAGTATTGGCGTGCTCTTGGGTGGCATC
This sequence comes from uncultured beta proteobacterium, assembly GCA_903909925.1. Lineage (GTDB taxonomy): Bacteria > Pseudomonadota > Gammaproteobacteria > Burkholderiales > Burkholderiaceae > Polynucleobacter. The sequence continues at coordinate 1,508 of CAIVXR010000047.1, forward strand.
CTGCAATTAGCCATTCAGATTCCTGCACTCTCCCGTTTAGGACTTTTGCCACGCATTGGTTTATTACCTGGCGCTATCAAATCTGCCGTTGCCAATCCAGAAGCAAAACGGGTTTTGAAGTTAATGGGTCCAGCAGTCTTTGCAGTTTCTGTTGCGCAGATCTCACTCATTATCAATACCAATATCGCATCACGCCTACAAACAGGAAGTGTCTCGTGGCTTTCCTACGCTGATCGCTTAATGGAATTTCCGACTGCGTTGTTAGGTGTAGCTTTAGGCACCGTTCTACTTCCAAGTCTGAGTAAAGCTAATGCCAAAAATGACTTGGTTCACGCCGGCGAATTACTCATCTGGGGATTGCAACTGACATTCTTGTTGGCGGCGCCCTGTGCAATTGCACTCTTTATTTTTGGTGAACCATTAGCCGCAGTCTTGTATCACTATGGAAAATTTACTGCCTTAGATGTTTTGATGACACAACGTGCATTAGCTGCTTATGGCGTCGGGCTGATTGGACTTATTTTGGTAAAAATTTTGGCCCCCGGTTTTTATTCACGTCAAGATATCCGCACCCCCGTGAAAATTGGTTTGCTAGTACTTGTCGCAACCCAGTTAGCTAACTTTGTTTTTGTGCCCTGGCTTGGGCATGCGGGCCTGGCACTCTCAGTCGGAGCTGGTGCTTGCCTCAACGCCGCCCTGCTATGGATTGGCCTTCATCAACGGGGCGCCCTGCCTAGCTCAGCTTGGGCGAAGTACCTGGGGCAGCTATTTTTAGCCCTCATTCCCTTCTCTGCAGTCCTTTTTTATGCTGCCAGCGCCCATAATTGGATCGCCCTACAGGCTGAACCCTGGACTCGGATTGGCCTGCTAGCAGCATGGCTAGCCGCAGCGGCCATGATTTACTTTGGCGCCCTTGGCTTAGTTGGAATTCGCTGGCAAAAATTCTTGCGTCATGCAAAATAGGACTTATGCCAACCCAACAACTCGACTATTTCACTTCTTTAGTTGCTGAAGACGAGCACTTACCGCTAACGGAAGCGGTAATCGCTGTTGCACAACATGCGTATCCAGATTTGGATGTTCAAAACGTACTCGATCAACTCGATCAAATGGGTAATAAGTTGAAATCCCGAATTACTCCGGATACATCTCCAATGCAGCGTTTGCAAATTCTGAAGCATTTCTTTTATACCGAGTTGGGCTTTGGCCCCAACCCTAATGATTTTTATGCTCCTGAGAATTCTTATTTGCACTATGTCCTTGAGAACCGCAGAGGCATTCCGATTTCACTTGCAATTCTGATGATGGAGTTGGGCCAGCAAATTGGCCTAAAGATTCGCGGCGTTTCATTTCCAAATCACTTCATGATGCGTATTTCGTTGCAACAAGGTGAAATCATCATGGACCCACTCAATGGTGAATCGCTCTCCAAAAATCAACTCCAAGAGATGCTTGACCCCTACTTAGATGCCAAAGGCTATCGCGGGGAATTAAGCCTGCCTCTGAATATCTTCCTGCGGGCCTCTAACCCCCGTGAAATCTTGTCTCGCTTCCTGCGCAACCTCAAAATGATTTACTCAGAAGATGAGCGTTGGGAACGCCTGCTTGGCGTTCAAGAGCGTCTAGTGATTTTGTTGCCAGACTCGATTGAAGAGGTTCGCGATCGCGGGCTGATCTTTGCTCAATTGGAATATCTTCGTCCCGCCTTAGCAGATATGCATCGCTATCTTAGTGAATCACCTGAAGCAGAAGATGCTGGCGATATCCGCGAACATATTGCCACACTAGAGAGTCAAGCAAAGTTTCATTAAGACTTGACTCAAAAAGTGGTTACTGTTCTTTACGCTGAAAGATTTTATAGAGAGTAGCCAAGATAACTGGAATAGCTGCAGCACCCACACCGATCAAAACGATCACGTTTAAGTTTTGACGAATGATAGGGATGTTGCCAAAAAAATATCCGGCAATCACCAAACCGAATACCCATAACGCAGCGCCAGTGATATTAAAAAACTGAAAGCGCGAGAAGTTCATTTCTGATACGCCCGCAATAAAAGGCGCAAAGGTACGAATGATGGGTAAGAAGCGGGCCAAGATAATCGTTTTGCCGCCATGCTTCTCATAAAATTGGTGGGTCTTTAGTAAGGCCCGCTGATCAATCCAGCGTGACTGGCTACTAAAAACGCGTTTACCAATCCAACGCCCAATAAAGTAATTGACGGTATTACCCGCCACTGCAGCGATCAATAAGCCAATACATAGGGTCCAGATATTGAAATGCTCCGTAGTGCAATAAGCACCGGCAATAAATAGGAGAGAGTCGCCCGGCAAGAATGGGGCAACTACTAAGCCTGTTTCTGCAAATACGATTGCAAATAGCAAGCCATAAGCCCAAGGACCGTATTGCGCAATGACGACATCTAAATGACGATCAATGTGCAGAAATAAATCGCTGAGTTGTAAAAGGGCATCCATCTACTGGCACTCCAAATATGGGCTTGATGCGGATATTAACAGGCTCCTATAATCAGGCATGCAAACTGAACCCTACATTCAGCAGATGCATGCCCCGAAGACCATGCCAATACTGTGTATTGTTGGTCCCACTGGTGCAGGCAAAACCCATCTCGCCATGCTACTAGCTGAGCATGCCAAATCTATCGGCACCACCATCGAACTGATCAGCATGGATTCAGCGTTGGTCTATCGGGGTTTAGATATTGGCAGCGCTAAACCCACTAAAGCTGAACAAGCATTAGTGATTCATCACCTCATTGACATTCTGGAGCCGACAGAAGTCTATTCGGCTGCACGCTTTGCGAAAGATGCCAATCGTCTTTGTGAAGAAATCCGTAGTAGAGGAAACATTCCAATCGTTGTTGGCGGCACGATGTTGTATTGGCGTGCTTGGGCGCATGGACTCTCATCCTTGCCACCAGCTAATCCAGAAATTCGTGCGCGACTAGACGAGGAAGGCAAAGCTATTGGCTGGCCAGCGATGCATAAAAAGCTTTCTGGCGTTGATCCAGAAACGGCAGCACGCTTACAGCCCAATGATTCACAACGGGTGCAACGCGCGCTAGAGGTGTTTGAGATCACTGGCAAACCGATGTCGACCTTACTAGCTGACTCGCCTAGCGAGGATGGCAGAGAAGGTTCGAGCATTCCAGATTGGATCGATTTAGTTTCGCTTGAGCCTAGTGATCGCAAAAGACTTCATGCCAACCTGGAAAAACGTTTTGATGAAATGCTAGCTGCTGGATTTATGGATGAAGTTAAAACCTTGCGTACCAATCCTAACTTACATGCAGACTTACCTGCAATTCGTTCAGTAGGTTATCGACAAGCATGGGAATTTCTCAACGGGGAAATTGACTTTGATCAAATGCGCTACAAAGCTTTGGCAGCTACCAGACAACTAGGTAAAAGGCAATTAACATGGTTGCGCGCAATCGCAGGTAGAAAAACTTTCGACCCCTTCAAACCAGAAGAAATCAAAGCAGCATTTGATTACTGCAAAAGCACTCTGAAGAAATAAAGTGCTTTGGTCTTAGATAACGATAGTTTGTGGCGCACCTTGAGGACGCTCTACCACCTCGCCAACAGTCCAAGCTTTTAAGCCTTGTGTGCTCAATGATTTGATTGCAGTATCCGCTTGAGCTGGGGCAACAATCACCACCATACCAATACCGCAGTTAAACACACGAACCATTTCTGCATCAGCAACGCCACCCTTCATTTGTAACCAACGGAAGAGTTCTGGCATCTGCCAGCTATCGCGATGTAAGACTGCCTGAGTATTTTCTGGCAGAACGCGAGGCACGTTATCGACCAAACCACCACCAGTGATGTGCGCCATTCCCTTAACGTCAATTTCAGAAATCAGCTTTAAAAGAGGTTTCACGTAAATCTCAGTTGGTGTCATCACAACATCCCCAAGCGGTCGACCACCTAAATCATCACTTGGCTTTGCACCAGCACGCTCAATAATTTTGCGCACCAAGGAATAGCCGTTCGAGTGTGC
>CAIVXR010000048.1 GCA_903909925.1 uncultured beta proteobacterium
AAGACAGTCTTTATTGCTGGTGGCGTAGGCGCCTTTCAGCCTCGCACCCTCAATCTAGATGGCATAGAGGCTTTTGTTGGTAAGCAGGTTTTTTATAGCGTTAAAAATCCTGAACAATTTAGCAATAAGAAGATCGTGATTTGTGGTGGTGGTGATGCCGCTTTGGATTGGGCATTACATTTCGTAGGCAAAGCTGCTAGCGTCACACTCATTCATCGGCGTGATGACTTTAAAGCCGCACCTGCATCGATTGCCAAAATGCGTGAGCTTTGTAAAAACAAGCAAATGCAATTATTGATTGGGCAGATTACTCACTATGAAGTTGAGCATGATCAGATCTCAAAAATAACAGCGACTGATATTGAGAGTAAAGAGCATCTGATTTCAGTAGATGATCTCCTGATCTTTTTTGGTCTGTCACCTAAACTGGGACCGATTGCTGATTGGGGTTTAGATATTGATCGCAAGCAAGTGGCTGTCGATACCGAAAAATTTCAGACTAGCGTTCCCGGAATCTATGCCGTTGGGGATATCAATATCTACCCGGGTAAGAAAAAGCTGATTTTGTCAGGATTTCATGAGGCGGCCTTGGCAGCCTTTGCTGCAGCCGCTTATCTCAACCCAGAAAAGCCCATTCAGCTTCAATACACTACTACCTCAACAAAGCTTCACAAGGTTCTTGGGGTAAGCCCGCCCACATTCGAGTAAGCTATCAATACTCACCCATTTTTGCCAATATTCATATGCGCCAATATCACGATCTCATGAAAGAAGTTCTTGCCAAGGGCGTCCAAAAGTCCGATAGGACTGGTACGGGCACTATCTCGGTATTTGGGCATCAGATGCGTTTTAATTTAGCTGATGGCTTTCCGATGGTCACCACTAAGAAGCTTCACCTCAAATCCATCATTTATGAGTTGCTCTGGTTTCTCAAAGGTAGCACAAACAATAACTGGCTCAAAGAGCGTGGCGTATCGATCTGGAATGAATGGGCAGCGCCTGATGGTGAGCTTGGCCCTATCTATGGTTATCAGTGGCGTTCATGGCCAGCGCCTAATGGCAAGCACATTGATCAAATCTCTGAAGTAATAGAGACCATCAAAAAGAATCCAGATTCACGTCGCATTATTGTTTCTGCATGGAACGTAGCAGATATTCCCCGCATGGCTTTGGCACCTTGTCACGCTTTCTTTCAGTTCTACGTTGCCGATGGCAAGTTATCCTGCCAACTCTATCAGCGTAGCGCCGATATTTTCTTGGGCGTACCTTTTAATATTGCGAGCTATGCTCTGCTCACACACATGGTAGCGCAGCAATGTAATTTAGAAGTCGGTGATTTTATTTGGACTGGTGGGGATTGCCATCTGTACAGCAATCATTTAGAACAAGTCGACCTTCAGCTATCGAGAGATTTCTTCCCATTGCCAAAACTCAATATTTTACGTAAACCAGATTCTATTTTCGATTACGAGTTCGAAGATTTTGAAATTGCGGGATACGAATCTCATCCCCATATCAAGGCTCCAGTAGCTATTTAAGAAGAGAAGAGTATTTGATGGCACAACCAGCTATTTCTATGATTGTTGCGCGCTCACGCGATCACGTGATTGGCCGCGATAACCAAATGCCTTGGAAGATTTCGGCTGATTTGCAATTCTTTAAACGCGTTACGATGGGCCACCCGGTCATCATGGGGCGCAAGACTTGGGAATCGATTGGTCGAGCACTACCTGGTCGTCGTAATATTGTGGTGAGTCGTAATGCACACTATAAACCCGAGGGCGCAGAGCTTGCGGGCTCTCTAGATGAGTCCCTCAATCGCTTAAGTGAAGCCCCGCGGGTATTTGTGATTGGTGGCGAACAACTGTTTAAGCAAGCTTTTGTTAAAGCAGATCGCCTTTACATCACTGAAATTGATATTGATATAAACGATGGCGATACTTTCTTTGAGGTTCCAGATATAGCTTCTTGGAAAGAGATAGAACGCACTCCAGGCTCTGAGGGTGATATCACCTTTACCTTTGTGACGCTTGAGCGCAAATAAAAAGCTATTCACTATTTAGTAAATAATAATTCATTAAGTAATAAAAAAGAGCTCCGTAGAGCTCTATTTTTAATTACTATGCTATTGCTTTACTGAATGACAATCTTCGATTCTTTTGCAATCTGTGATAAAAACTCAATTTGCTTTCTTTGTGCTATCCCATTCCGAATGGCCGCCTTAGCTTGATCCAATGTCGGTGGCTTACTGGTTCTTTTATCTTCGAGCTTCACCAAATACCAGCCTTGCTGTAACTGAATGGGGGCTTGTGATACTTGACCTTTAGCCAGATTTACCAATACTGCAGAGATCTGCGGAGCGACCTGCCCAGCCTGAACCCAGCCCACTGCTCCGCCCTGTACTCGATTCGGCGCAAGAGAAATACTCTTGGCTACTTTATCAAAGGGCTCACCCTTTTTAATGCGGTTAAGTGCTGCTTGCGCATCTGCTTCAGTAGCAATGGCAATATCACTCACCTTGTATTCAACTATCATCCCTTGAGGGCCAAGAGAAGCAATCTCTTTGTTGTACTCAGCTTGAACATCAGCATCGCTGATGGGGTTTTGCGCCATAAAAGTAGATAGCTCAAGATCTGCCAAATAGTTTTGGCGAATTAACATGAGTTGCGTGTTTGCTTTTTCAGAATTTGCTAAACCATCTTTTTCAGCACGTTGTGAAAGCAGTAATACCTCAATATATTTCTGTACCACCGCTTGGCGCAACTCAGGGCTCTCTTTCTGGCCTTGTGAGATAGCTACCCGAATACCCTGCTCCACCATATCGTTAGTAATGATGGCTCCGTTGACAGACGCTGCCGCATTAATAGGTAGGCCACTTTGTTGAGCATGCGTACTACCAATCAACAGCACTGATAAAAAACTAGCAGTAATTAACGTATTTAACTTCAATTTAAATGGGGATGAGAATACATTCATGAGGCCTGATCTTTCTGAAAATTAGACTTAATGGTAACAGCAGCTTGGCTCTAGAACCGATAAACGGGGGTCATTGGCGTATAAGGATCAGCCGATTGGGTTTCAATAGACTCAGCCTCTTCCTCGCCCGTCGGCTGACTAAAGTATTTTGAATCCCCCGCCGGCTTTTTGCTCAAACTCTTTTGTGGAGGTGGAGTAGCCACTGGACCAAATGGTCCTTCGCTGAGCGCAACGGGTTGATTATTAAATTCACGCAATTGCTCCGGCGAGTAAACGGGAGAAGTCCTCGACCCCTGAGGCGGGGGACCTTGAGTTGCTGAGCAACTGACTAAGGCAAGGCAGAGGATAAGCCTGAGGTAGGTATTCATAGGTCCATTGTATGTGAGTCACAGACTAAATTCTGACAATTTAATTACAATTGCCCTATGCAAATTTGTCGTCACCTCCTTTTATATCTTCTGATTCAGCCTTTTCTTGTATGGGGCATTGATCTTCAGCCTAATGATATTGTTGCTCCATTGCCTGGTAAAAACCACGCAATGATTAGTTATCTGAATACCGACAATACGACTTACTATAAAAACGGTTCTGTAGTGAGTACTAAACCTTATGGCAGCCCTGATGTTAGTTCCCAAAATGCAAGTCTTCGTCTGGTGACCTCCTATACAATCAACGATCTTCCATCAGTCTCCTATATTCAGCTACCCTACGGCACAATCAAACCCGCTGGATCTTTAGCAAGCTATCCAATTGATACGGGTTTTGGTGATCTTGCGCTTGCTAGTGCTATTTGGCCTTATGCCGACAGAGTTAATCGGCGCTATTTTGGAGTAGCAGGCTACCTTACCCTTCCGACCGGGAGCTACAGCAGCCAGCGCCCGTTCAATGATGGTGAAAACCGCTATAAATCGGATCTTCAGATGGGTTATCAGCAACCCATCGCAGGCAATCTTGACGGCATGATCGCAGTTGATACTATGTGGTTTGGTGGCAATAGCCAATGTGCCGCAGCATGTCTATCCACAACGAATACTTCTTTAAATCAGAAGCCCTTAACAACCACCCAGTTAGGACCAATCTATAAAATTGATCAGACCTACACTGTTGGGGCTTCATATTTTTATGTTGCTGGAGGCGCCACCACGATTGGTAGCGCTTACCAGAATAACGTCGTCAATACCCAGCGTTATCTACTGAGTGCTTTAGCCTACTATCCATTTGGCAGAATCAGTCTGCAATATGGGCGTGATATGGAAATCAAAAATGGTTTTGTAGAAACACGCCGCTTTATTATGCGCTACACGACTGAGTTTTAAAACTAGGGTCGTGCTTTCTGAAGTTGCTGCCTTAACCAAGGCAAGCGGCACAGTAGCAATAGCAAAACAACGGATCCATAAATAGAGACTGTCTGCAAATCATTCTTGCCGGCCTTATGCCACCAGTAATGAAGCACAGCAGTACAAGCGATCACATATACCAACTTATGAAGCAGGCTCCAGCGTCGACCTAAAGTACGAACAGCCCACTGATTTGATGTCAGAGCTAACGGGATGAGTAGCACAAATGTAGTAAATCCCATCGTGATAAAGGGACGCTTCACTACATCAGCCCACATCGCTTGAAGATCAAAGCTTTGATCGAGCCAAATCCAGATCGAAAAATGGATACAGGCATAGAAGAAAGAAAAGAGACCGAACATGCGGCGCCACTGTATCCAAGTAACCCAGCCAGTGAGTAAGCGCATCGGTGTCATCGCTAAGGTGATGCATAAAAATACTATGGCCCACGTACCGGTAGATCGGGTAGCAAACTCGATAGGATTGGCTCCCAAATCATCATGAAAGCCAAGCCATACCAAGCGCCCTAAAGGCAATAGAGAAATGAAAAATAGAATGCTCTTGAGATACTTCATCAGTGCATATTAAACGACCCACCGTTTAAAGGATGGGTCGCGTTCATCAGAAACTGCACAAAAGCTACATCAGCACTCTAGGCCAAACTCAAGCCCTCTCTGCTGAGGGGGAAGTTTCGTACTGGCCGGCCAATAGCAGCGGAAATGGCATTGGCAACCGCTGGGCCAACCACGCAGATAGTCGGCTCACCTACACCACCCCAGAAGTCATAAGTAGGGACTAAAACAGTCTCAATTCTGGGGGTTGAGGCCAATTTGAGCAGTGGATAGGTATCGAGATTCTGCTGCTTAATTCGACCATTCTCCACCGTAATCTCTGGATTAAAAATCGCGCCCAATGCCATCGCTACAGAGCCTTCAATCTGCTCCCGCGTTAAATATGGATTAACTACATGCCCGCAGTTTAAGGCAAAAACAAGACGGCTAATATTGACAACGTTATTCTTCACTGACACTTCGGCAACGCATGCAGAATAACTGGCATAACCCATGAACTGCGCAACGCCACGATAAGTGCCTGCAGGCAATGGCTTATCCCAATTGGCTTTCTTGGCAGCAGCATTGAGTACACCCAAATGCTTTGGATGACTTTGCATTAATGCTTGCCTAAATTGCACTGGATCTTTACCGGCTGCCTTAGCGCACTCATCCATAAAGCATTCCATAAAAATGCCGTTCTGGTTGGTGTTCACGCCGCGCCATGGGCCTACAGGAACATGCGTGTTCTTCATCACATATTCTGTAAGCAAGGTCGGGAAGGTATAACCCAACTGCGCATCAGGACCCTTTTCATAGAGCCCTTGTAGTTGACGTTCATCTTTGCCGTTCTTAATCGCACTTGGCGCAAGAGTAGCGTTAATCGATTGGCCCGATACTTTGATATGGATACCCGTCAAATTACCCGCATTATCCAAGCCAGCACTCATCTTTGCCATTGCAATTGGATGGTAATAGTCATGGGTTAAATCTTCCTCACGACTCCAAATAGCCTTGACTGGTACCCCTGGGTATTGCTGCGCCACTTTGGCAGCAAAGGTCGTGAAATCCTGCGTAGATCCACGACGACCTAAGCCACAACCAGAATCCAATTTATAGACTTCACAATTAGCGAGCGGAATTCCTGTAGCTTCTGATAGCGCTGCATGTGAACCCTCGCCATTTTGAGTGGGCACCCAAGCTTCAGCGCGATTGCCAGTAATTTTGACTGTCGCATTCATGGGTTCCATCGTGACGTGCGCTCTAAATGGGGTGTAGTAAATGGCCTCTACTTTTTTATTGGCGCTATTAATTGCGGCTGGTGCATCACCTTCTTTGCGCTGCCAAAAATCACCTTGCTCATCCAAGCCGTCACGCAGCATTTTTTCAATACCGGCTTGTGAAGTGCTTGCGCCCTTACCCTCATCCCAAACAATCGGCAAAGCATTGAGCGCCGTATTAGCATGCCACCAAGTATCTGCAACGACAGCAAGCGTACTGTCATCGATTTTGATAACACCTTTTACACCGCGCATACTTTTGATTTTGGCTTCGTCGTAACTCACTAACTTGCCACCAAATACAGGGCAAGCTTTGACAGAGGCACACAGCATATTAGGTAACTGCAAATCAATCCCATAGACCTTTGTGCCATTGACCTTATTAGCAGTATCAATACGGGCATAGGGCTGTCCAGCTACCTTCCAATCTCTTGGATTACGCAAAGTAATCGACTTAGGATCAGGTGGGGTCAAAGTCGACGCCAATTGCGCTACCTTGCCATAACTTGTTTTACGACCCGATGGAATATGGGTGATCACCCCTTTATCTACTTTGAGTTCGCTCACAGGTACATTCCACTGCTTTGCAGCGGCCTCAAGCAACATGATGCGAGCTGCTGCTGCGCCACGGCGTACGTAGTCTTCAGAAATCCGAATGCCCCGACTACCACCAGTACCATGCTCACCCCATACCCGCTTCCGAGTTAAGCTTTGGCCAGGTGTTGCAGATTGGGTTTTGACTTTTTTCCAATTGCATTCCAACTCTTCTGTAACGAGTTGGGCTAAGCCTGTACGCGTTCCCTGCCCCATTTCTGAGCGGGCAATTCTGATATAGACAGTTTCATCCGGAGAAATGCTGACCCAAGCATTGACTTCATCATCACCAAACTTAGTTGGTGTATTGGGATCATATTGAACACCTGCAGCATAAGCAGAATCTGGTATGGCGCCGATTCCTAGCATCAAGCCACCACCTAGCAGTGTGCCTTTGATAATGAAATCACGACGTGCCAGGTTCTCTAAGGAAATATTTTGATTACTATTTGTCATATTATTTTCCTTAACCCCGTGTCGCAGGAGTAGCGTCATACTGCGCTAAAACCTCTGCCAATTTCTTTTGGCCAGAAGCAACATGAATACCATCCCGAATCTTTTGATAGGTACCGCAACGACAGACGTTAGCCATCGCACTATCAATATCCGCATCCGTAGGCTTCGGGATTCTTTTCAATAAAGCAGCGGCAGCCATTACTTGACCAGATTGGCAATAACCGCACTGAGGAACGTCTAGCGCAATCCAGGCTTTTTGCACTGGATGTGAATTGTCTTTTGAGAGTGCTTCAATGGTGGTGATCTTGGCAGTGCCCACTGCAGAAACGGGTATAGAACAGGAGCGCACTAACTCACCATTGAGATAGACGCTGCAGGCGCCACACTGGGCTACACCGCAGCCATATTTGGTGCCAGTAAGCCCAAGGCTCTCACGAATCGCCCATAACAAAGGCATATTGGGTTCGACATCAATATTATGAATTTGACCATTCACATTTAGCTGCATACTGCCTCCTGTTTTTTATTCTGAAATCACTATAAATGATTCTGAGCTTGCTGCACTTGCACAAGAATTTCATCAAATGAAAAATCTACCTGCCATAAGACTTCAGTAAAAATAGAGGAGTTATATGGGTTTGAGCAAAAAACACCGAATTTGACGGTATTTTGCTATCCTGAAGATTCAATGAAGGATAAATATGACTGACAACGACCAAAACCAAAATGATGAAGATTTTGACTATGGCTGCGAATGCGCAATGACCTTGCTTAATGAGCCTACAGAAGATTGTCTGAATGACTTAATTGACGAGCTTGATGAAGACGGCATGATTTCAACTGAAGTTGTTTATGGCTTGCTCGCAACGATCTTGATGAGCATGAATGAAGAAGACCACGAAGGCGATGAGCATTAATTACTCATGCTGTTAGATCTGAAGTGCAAATAGATCCATTGCTTTAGCCATCTCTATATCTAGCGCAGTTAAGCCTTTGCTTGAATGAGTACTTAAGTGGACAGCGACCTTATTCCAAGAGTTTGACCAATCAGGGTGGTGATCAATCTCTTCGGCACGCTGTGCGCAGAGCGTCATAAATTCAAAAGCTTGCCTGAAATCCGTAAAGACAAATTCACGAGAAATCATTGTTCGAGCTTCATCAAGCGTCCACAAGGGGATGCTGTTTTGAAAATCAAAATCTTTGGGTAAGAGAGACTGTTTCATTTAAGCGCCGATACTTTGTGAGAGTTGCTTTAAATCTTCTGGATATAACCAACGCCATTGTCCTGCAGCTAGATCTGTGGGCATGACATAGGTGCCGATTTCTACTCGGTGTAGTTTAGCAACATGATTACCCACTGCAGCCATCATGCGCTTGACCTGATGGTAACGCCCCTCAACGATAGTCATCGCCAGAGTATTTTCTGAAAGCTGTTTACACGCTGTTGCAAAACAGGGTTTCGGATCATCATCTAATACAACGCCATTTAAGAGATGCTCTATTTGAGACTGCGTGATAGCTTCCGGGGTTGTGATTTGGTAGACCTTACCAATATTCTTTTTAGGCGTTGTCATTTTATGAATAAACTGACCATCATCTGAAATCAATAAGAGGCCAGTAGTGTCAAAGTCTAAACGGCCTACACATTGCACGCCACGCTCTACAAAAGGTGCAGGCAGCAAACTATAGACGCTGGGGTGGTGAGTCGTTTTATGGGAGCACTCGTAGTTGGACGGCTTATTAAATGCGATATAGGCTTTTTCGTGAAACTCCCAATCCTGCCCTTGAACATTTAAAACCAAACCTTCGCTTGCAATACGCTCCTGCGGGTCTTGCGCCAAGACACCATTGACTTTGACTAGATCCGCAAATACGAGGTCGCTGCAGTAGCGACGCGTCCCAAAGCCTTGGCTAAAAAGAATTTTTTCGAGGGAAATCGGTTTTGCCATATGCCATGCAGAATACTATAGAGAAGCCTATTTTGAGGCTCTAGACTCTTTAGAGCTCAATTCATTATGATTGAGTATTGCCACTGATGACCTATAGCTGCCATGCTTCCAGACCCAAAACCCCGTAGCCCTCTACACACACGCGAAGTCACTTTTTATGGCTATGCAAGGGAGGATGGTCTATGGGATATCGAAGGCCATCTTAAAGATACCAAGTCACAGCCATTTGTTACAGGTGCTAAAACTTGGGCCCCAGGTGAAGCGATTCACGATATGTGGATACGAGTGACTTTAGATGACCATCTCACGATCAACGATATTGCAGTAGCAATGGATAGCCACCCCCATCCAGAATGTCCTTTGGTAATCCCGCCAATGGATGCATTAATCGGTGCGAGAATTGGTAAAGGTTGGCGCAAAGTGATTGAGACACACTTAGGTGGAATTCAAGGTTGTACTCACTTGCGTGAGCTACTGAACAATATTGCCACTGCAGCTTATCAATCAATTCCTGGTGCACTTTTTGATCCCGATGACAATAAGCCGCCTTTATATTTAGGAACGTGTAAGTCTTGGGATTTTGATGGCCCTGTAGTGATGCGCGTATATCCCCAGTTTTATCAATGGAAGAAGTAAGCTTATACCCCTGATAACTCAGAGCTCTCCGCGATAAACGGAAGTGCCAGTAAACGATTGTGCTATTGGCATAATCTCAACGGCATTGATATTCATATACGCAGGCAGCGTTGCGCACCAAAAGATTGCCTCAGCAATATCATCCGCGCTAAGGGCTTGCACGCCTTCATATACTTTCTCTGCCTTTGCATCATCACCCTTAAAGCGCACGTTGGAGTACTCAGTGCCTGAACTCAGACCCGGCTCAACACAAGTCACACGCAAACGAGTACCCGTTAAGTCAGCGCGTAAATTCAGACTAAATTGCTTCACGAATGCTTTACTGGCGCCGTACACATTGCTACCAGGATAGGGATACAGGCCTGCGACAGAACCGACATTAATGACATGACCACATTTGCGCTCGACCATGCCAGGTAAAAAGGCGCGAGTCATATGCACCAGCCCTTTAATATTGGTATCAATCATGCGATCCCAATCAGCAATACTCGTTTGATGTGCTGGCTCTAAACCCAATGCTAGTCCAGCGTTATTTACAAGAATAGTTACCTTAGAAAACTCTGCAGGTAAAGATGTTGCTAAGGAATCGACCTTAGCGCTGTCACATACATCTAATGCGAGTGTGAGTAGTTTTTGTTGTTGTTCTACAGGCAGCGATGCTTTGAGTGCATTGAGGCGCTCCACCCTTCTGCCCACTGCGATGACCTTGTGACCATGAGCCAAAAAGCGTCTTACAGTTGCTTCACCAAATCCAGCAGTAGCGCCAGTAACTAAAACGGTATGTTCCATATTTCTCATTACTCCATGTATTTAAGCTTGGTCTATTAAGCGATTTTCCTCAAGCTTAGCAGCTCCTGACTTTACCAAAGTCTGAGGCAACCATTTGATAAATTCTTCTAAATCCATATTCAATTGCTTGGCAGCGCTATTCATTGCAGGTGTATTGGCAATCCAGTGATTCACCAAGCCAATGTCTTGAGTGCGCCACTCGATGAGCTTATATTTCAATAACACTTTAGCCCCATGACGCGCATTGCGGTCTGAATCGGAAGCCAAGTAATCTAATCTTGAACGTGCGGTTGCAAGTGAGCCAGCAAGATCTGAAAAGGGACTGCCATGTCCTGGAATGACTAGGCTGATTGGTAGACTTTCAATTAAATCTAAAGTCTGAGCAACCTCTTCAAAACCAGGCTCGCCCCATAGCTCTGGAAAAATCACGCCAAAGCCCTCTTCCCAAAGCGCATCAGCCGAAATCAGAATGCCATGCTCTGCTTGGTAGAGCATGATGGAGTGAGGGTCGTGTCCTGGGGCAGATAGAATTTGCCAAACATAGCGCCCCAGTAATATCTCTTGTCCAGGAACCAGTAAACCCTGATGGGTAAACCGTGGGCACTCTTGTCCTAGGTTTTGATAGCTCAATACACTCTCGTTCCAATCGGCAACCGCCCGATCTTCAGCAACTGGAATCAGAATGTCACAATCAAAGGTCTTGGCTAAAGTGGCATTGCCTCCACAGTGATCAGAATGCAAATGTGTATTGACGATTTTATTTAAACCCGGCAAGGCATGCCTCTTTAAGGCATTACGAACCAAATCAACTGTCAAGCTTGCATGCGCACAATAACCACTATCCACTAAAGTAACATCGGAAACCTCATCATCCCCAAAGTGAAAAATATTATTTGCAGAAAGCCAGCCTCTTTCAAAGACTTTAATTCCTGGCGGCAATAAACGGGTGGGCACTTTAATTTCTAAGGGGCAGATTACTTTTGATGATACTTAATAGAACTTCTTTAGATCCATGCCGGCATACATACTGGCCACTTGCTCAGCATAGCCATTAAACAGTTGCGTTTTAATCTTTGGCGCAAATACTCCCTTAGGGTCCCCAATGCGACGCTCCATTGCTTGGCTCCAGCGCGGATGATCTACCTTAGGATTTACATTGGAATAAAAACCATACTCACGAGCATCGAACTGACTCCAGCTGGTTTTAGGCATTTCTTCTGTAAAACGAATTTTCACAATCGACTTGGCGCTCTTAAAACCATACTTCCAGGGAACCACAATCCGTACTGGTGCACCATTTTGTTTAGGCAAGACTTCGCCATATAAACCAAAGGTCAGTAAAGTGAGTGGATTCATGGCCTCATCCATGCGTAAGCCCTCCTGATAGGGCCACTCAATAATGTTGCTCTTAATTCCTGGCATCTGTTTTTTATCTGCCAAGGAAATAAATTCCACATACTTGGCAGAACCGAGGGGCTCTACTTTGCTAATTAACTTAGATAAAGAATAACCATCCCAAGGAATCACCATCGACCAACCCTCAACACAACGCATGCGATAGATTCGTTCTTCCATTGGTGCGAGTTTTAATAAGGCATCAATATCTAAGACCAGCGGTTTTTTAACTAAACCTTCAATTGAAATTGTCCATGGGCGAGTTTGCAAGGTATGCGCATATTGTGCAGGATCAGCCTTATCTGTTCCAAACTCATAGAAGTTGTTATAGCTCGTAACATACTTATAGGGTGTGAGCTCTTCTTTGGATGCATAAGCCTGATTGAGTACTGCACTCAACTTTTCTGGAGTGGTAGCAAGAGCTTCTCTTGAAAACCAAGGGGCCAATGCCATACCAAAGCTACCTGCAGCAGCAGCCTTAATGAGATTGCGACGGTTCTCAAAAACAGCCTGAGGCGTGATATCACTCGGATGAATTGTCTTATCAATAAATGGCATGGGATACCCCCAATGAATGTAATGAGCTTATTTTGCTACTGATGAGAATTTATTGCTTGCTGATCTGCATGAAGCCCAAAAGTGAAAGGCAAACCCGCAGATTTGCCTTTTTAATACCCAACTGTAGTGAAGCTCAGTAACTCAGAGTGCTTAAGCTCTCGCAGCCTGCAATGCAGCATTGAAAGTAGCGCTAGGACGCATTACAGCCTTGCACTTCTCTGAGTCAATCGCAAAGTAACCACCGATATCGGCTGGCTTACCTTGCACCGCTTTCAACTCATCCACAATCTTTTGCTCATTTGCCTGCAAGGATTTAGCTAGGGGTGCGAAATGTGCTTGCAACTCTTTGTCCTCAGTTTGAGCAGCTAAAGCTTCTGCCCAATACATAGCCAAGTAGAACTGGCTGCCGCGATTATCTAACTCACCAGTACGTGGCGAAGGAGACTTATTGTTGTCTAACAATTTACCGGTGGCCTCATCCAAAGTACGGGCTAAGATTTTCACTTTCGGGTTACCAGTCTTATCGCCAATATCCTCTAGTGAGACTGCTAAAGCTAAGAACTCACCTAATGAATCCCAACGCAAGTGATTTTCTTCAACCAACTGTTGAACGTGTTTTGGAGCAGAGCCGCCAGCACCCGTTTCAAAGAGACCACCACCTGCCATCAAAGGCACGATGGAGAGCATCTTTGCACTAGTACCTAATTCCATAATAGG
>CAIVXR010000049.1 GCA_903909925.1 uncultured beta proteobacterium
AAAAGTTAAAAATTTATTTGGTGAACAAGGTGTAGTTGATTTAATTGCAACGACTGGCTACTATGTTCTTGTAGCAATGGCACTAAACGTAAATCGTACCCCTTTGCCTAGTGGTGCTCAATATACTATCCAAGCTCCAAAAGAAACCCAGTAATTAATATCTATAGAAATAAGGCCTTAGACATCCTAGGCCCTGATCGATTCCGCCCCAGGCCACCAAAAATCACTTAAACCACCCTCTGGAGGTCTTTTCATTTAGTCCTCAGACTATGTAGGGCTAATGCAAGAATTTTCAAAATTACCTAAGATGTGGCTATGAGTAATTTCTTGGATCCAGCAATTCTCTTTTTTGTTTTTGGTGCTTTTGCTGGTGCCGTGAAATCTAATCTAGAAATTCCTCAGCCTATTGCAAGATTTTTATCTTTATATCTTTTGATGGCGCTAGGTTTGAAGGGCGGCTTTGCACTTCATAAATCAGGCTTTACTCTTGAGATTGGTCTAGCACTTGGGTTAGCAATATTTCTAGCAATCATCATTCCGCTAATAGGCTATTTGGTTCTCAGAACAAAGCTGAACAATTATGATGCTGCTGCCATTGCCGCCACTTATGGTTCAGTGAGTGCCGTTACTTTTATTACCGCAACCCAAGCGCTTGATCAATATGGCATTGCGTTTGGTGGACATATGGCAGCAGCAATGGCCTTGATGGAATCACCCGCAATTATTCTGGCAATCTTATTAGCAAACAGAGCGAGAGCATCAGCTACTAATTCAAAGCAGTCCATAGGTATGTCAAAAATTCTTCACGAATCATTTACTGATGGCGCACAGCTTCTTTTGTTAGGTTCGATGATCGTTGGCTTGGTAAGTGGTGATGGCGGACAAAAAATAATGGCCCCATTTTCAATCGATTTGTTTAAGGGAATGCTCGCCTTCTTCTTGCTTGATATGGGCTTGATGGCCGCTAAGAACTTTGAGGGGTTAAAAGGCAAGCCGTCAATCACTTTGTTTTACGCAATTGGAGCCCCCTTGGTGCATGCCTCTATCGCTTTGGGCTTATGCAAGTTGCTAGGCTTGCCTTTAGGCGATACCGTTTTATTAATGGTGCTTGCTGCCAGCGCTTCATACATTGCTGTGCCAGCCGTATTAAGACACGCACTTCCCGAAGTAAATCCTGCCTTATATATGGGGATGTCACTGGGAATCACCTTCCCCTTCAATATCATCTTAGGAATTCCGCTTTATGCCTACATTGCTGGGCTCACCTATTAGACGGGATCTGCTTCACTAGGGTTGATTTTTAATCAATAAATGTTTTAATTGGAAGATGTATATCCCCTCACATTTTCTTGAGACTGACTTAGAAAAGATCTCTCAATTTATTAAGACTCACCCTCTTGGGCTGATGGTTGCCAATGTTGATGGGGATTTGGTTGGAAATCACCTTCCTTTTATGGTGCCTAATGGAAATATAGCTATTGGGAGTAAATTAATTTCACATACAGCCAAAGCAAATCCAATATGGAAAATTGGTGAAAAAAATCAAAAAGTATTACTAGTCTTCTCTGGATATGAAACATATATCAGCCCATCTTCATATCCCACAAAAAAAGAAACCCATAAAGTTGTTCCCACCTATAACTACTTAAGCGTTCACATCAATGGAGTGCTATCTGCTATCCAAGATGAAGAGGGCAAGCATCAAATTGTGAAGATCCTCACAGATAAAATGGAGTCAAGCAGAAAAGATCCGTGGGCTGTTGCAGACGCCCCAAAAGATTACATTGAAACCATGTTGGCAAATATTGTCGGGGTTGAATTATTGGTTGAAAAAATTGAAGCGAAGTGGAAGATTAGTCAAAATCGTCCTGCTAAAGATCGCCAAGGTGTTATTGATGACCTAAGGGGAAATATAGGAGACTCGAATAGCTTAGAGATGGCAAAAGAGATTGAGGCGCTAGGCGGCTTGAAATCTGACCATCAATCTTAGGATTGAGTTAGCTTAGCTCCCGATTTCATAATCGAATGATTTTTCAAGAGCTCCTCCTTCAGGCCTTCGTCCTTGGTTTATTGGGTTTAGCCGCTGGAGTTTTGGGTGGGGTGATTGGTTTTGGAACCACGATTATCTTAATGCCTGCCTTGGTGTATTTTTATGGGCCAATTCAAGCAATTCCAGTCATTGCGTTAGTCGCCACGGTAGCAAATCTCTCTCGTATTTTTTTATGGTGGAGCGTAATTAATTGGAAAGTCTGTTTTGTCTATAGCATCACCGCAATTCCTGCGGTGATATTGGGCGTTAATACCTTAGTTACTCTAAACGATCGTCTTGTTGAAATTACCCTTGGGCTTTTTCTAATTTTACTCATTCCAATTCGTAGATGGATGCGCAACAAAAATTTTTATCTCAAGCTATGGCAAATGAGTTTGGTAGGCGCTGGGATTGGTTTTCTCACAGGCATAGTAGCCACAACAGGCGCAATTAATACGCCATTCTTTTTGGCATTCGGTTTAAGCAAAGGCGCTTTTTTGGGCACAGAGGCTGCTAGCACCCTATCTATTTTATTTACCAAAGGTATTACTTTTCACCAGTTAGGATTTTTAAACTCTACGGCCATCATTCAGGGGCTGTTGATTGGTAGTTGCGTATTATTGGGATCCATTTTTTCCAAAAGAATTGTTTTAGCGTTACCTGAAAAGAAGTTTTTATTGCTAATGGAGCTAGTGATGCTGATTTCAGGAGCATCTATTTTGGCCATGTCTTTTTAATACAACTATCATTAGTAATTGGCCCGTGATTTGGAGTGTCAGGAAACGCTCAGCTATCCCAAAAGAAAGTACTGCTTATCCTAAATAGCCGTTTGGAGAGCCACCATTTTTATGATGCACCGAAGGAGCAAGTCCTAAGCCAGGCTTAGGATAAATCTCTCAGGTATCAAGGACAGGGGGAGCGGCATCTATCTACATGGCATCGCTATGTAACCGATGAGCCGTTTTAGGGGAGTCTTTTATGCACAACCTTTATCAATAATTCAGCAGCAAATTGATTGGGCTGCCAATGCAGTTCTATTTCTCAATTGCTTAATGGCGATATCGCTTTTGAGCACCCACTGAATGAGGTTAATGTGTGACAAATAAATTTGTTGAAGAGGCGCTATATCACTCTGGATATGAGGGCGCAGTTTTTAAGGACGGGGCTTCTCACCTCGCTACAGAAAGCGATCAATTTAGAAAGAGCAATGCTCGTTATTTGCGTTTTGCAAATGTGATTGTCGACTTCTGTGCATCACAGCAAAATAAACTACATTTCGCTAAGTGATGTAATGAAAATAAGCCACCTTTGGGTGGCTTATTGATTGATGCTTTATTTGAAGCGGTAGGCTAGCGCTAGAAAAACATTGTCTTGAAATGAGCGATTCATTACAGGGCTATTGTTAATGCCATTACCCATCCATTTACGCTTGCCATAGATATTGACATACCAGCTATCAACCACAGGAATCTCCATCATCACGCCCGCTAGCAAATTATTCGTGGCCGGTGTCGAGTAGGCGTTATAGCCCGTGAGTTGTGATTCACCAGGATTAATGCCATAGTAATAATTAGCGTATTGACTGGATTGCCGCTCTACTCCCACTTGTGGATAAACAACAATCTTCTTATAAGTTTCTAATTCTGCAAAATAGAGGAGCTCATAAAGAGCGCCTTTAGATTTCCCGAAGTCATGATAAGCATTGACAAAAAATCCACCAATGGGCGTTTCTTGAAAGGTACCTAGACCAAGAGGTATGGGATCGCTGCGATTGATAGATGTACCATTGAATGGCGACTTTACTTTATAGGTATCTAGATTAATTTTTCCAATGACTTCAAGGTAGCCATATCCCATTTTGAAAGTTTTGATACCAACTTCATCAATACGAACAAAGAAGCGCTGATAGTCAAAAAAAGCATAGGGTAGAACAAGAGATTGAGTGCCTTCGGTTCCAATATGCAGGTTTGAGGTGTAGACCGCTGCGCCAATATCGCCAACAATTCGATCTGGCAGACTATCAGGAACATCATCCATGGCGTATAGGGGCGTTGATAGGGCTGCAATCAATAAATATGCCTGCGCCTTAAGGAGTAGTTTCATGTTCAATATTCTATAGGTCTAAATTATCTAAAGCTAGCCCATCAAGATGACTGGTATCCGCCCAGTTATCAACTTTCCAAGTAGATCCATCGTAGCTAATCCAGTTAAGCGATGCATTCGGGACAGCGATCACCCTCTGGGCATCAAGTGCTTGATTACTTGCCATGCGGTACATCATGTCCAAGGATCCGCCATGGCTAACAATCAAAATTGTTTTACCAGCATGCTTTTCTTGAATTTCATAAAGTGCAATTTTGATCCGATTTGCAAATTGCCAGATGCTTTCGCCACCGCGCAGTTCTTGATGAATATCTCTGCTTAAGTGTATTTGCCAGAGTTCTGGTTCTATAATCGGCGCCTCCTTAGTAGTAAGCCCCTGGAGTGCCCCAAGATGACGCTCTTTCAGCGCACTATGGCAAATAGCAGAAACTGCAAATAAGCTCTCAATAGCACTTGCTGTTTGTTTTGCTCTCTGCAAATCGCTGGTGTAGAGAACATCAAACTGAAAATGGGTGCTCTTGAGAGCTTTCGCCATTTGGGCTGCTTGAGCTAGGCCACGAGTATTCAGAGGAATATCGGTATAGCCCTGCAGGCGACTCTCGGCATTCCAATCAGTTTCTCCGTGGCGCACTAAGCAAAAACGGGTTGTAGTCATATTGCAATCATAAGGGCTAATGATTTCTTGAGGTCCCATCGCCAATGCTTTAGAAGTTTCTTAATGGGTTTTCAATACAATGGTCAGATATACGGCAAAGGGCGATAGTGAATAAAGAAACCAAGGGGATGCTGATCGGCTTTATCGGCATTTTGATTTTCAGTTTGACTTTGCCGGTAAGTAAAATTGCAGTTCTGAGTTTTAATCCGTACTTCATTGCATTTGGTAGGGCAACACTCGCAGGCTTGGTTGCTTTGGCATACCTGCTATATAAAAAAGAGCCTCTCCCATCTAAGGTTGATTTTCTGAAGTTTGTTGTGATTGCCTTGGGGGTAGTTTTTGGCTTTCCAATTTTTACGACTATCGCCATGGTTGAGGGATCTTCTTCTCATGGCGCAGTTATTCTGGGCATGATGCCCTTGGCTACAACAGTGATCGGCGTCATTCGTTTTAAAGAAAGACCTTCCTTAGGTTTTTGGCTTGTTTCTTTTTTAGGGGCAGCGTTGGTAGTGGTTTATGCCTTGCTCAAAAGCTCAGGAGACTTCACCTACATAGATGGGCTATTAGTAGCTGGTGGAATTTGTGCTTGCGTCGGATATGTAGAGGGTGGCGAGCTTTCTAGAAAGCTCAATCCGCGTGTAGTCATTTCTTGGGCGCTCGTAATTTCTCTGCCGATTACGATAGTCATGAGCTATTTCACATTCGGCGTGCAGTACATTGATGCAGGCCTAATGGCTTGGACTATTTTGATTTATTTAAGCCTATTCCCAATGTTTATTGGTTTCTTCTTTTGGTACGAAGGGCTTGCCGTTGGCGGGATCGCAAGAGTCAGTCAGGTGCAGTTGATCCAGCCTTTTTGCACACTTGTAGCGGCAAGTATCTTACTCGGAGATTTACTCACAATAGTTAATTTAGTTTTTGCTTTCTTGGTGGTCTCCACAGTCATTTTAGGAAAAAGAATGTTAGTTAAAAGAGCTTAAATATTATTTCTTGCCAAGAAAAAAGCCCCGATATTTCGGGGCTTGGTATTTATGCAGCAGCAATAGTATGTTTTTGAATTGCTCGTAAGATCTTACTTTTTTCTTTTGGTTTGGTGCTTGCCTCCAGTAACTTATTGAGCTGAGTAGCATTTAGTGGCCCAAGGCGTGGTTTACCTGTTTTAGTGAGCATGGGGTCGTTTTTTCTGTTTCTTTGATTTTGGCCAGCAGCCATGAATTTTCCTAGATTAATGAAATGATGAATTCAAGAGGGATGCTCAAGAGATCCCCCTATCTAGGGCGCACAATAGTGATCACAGTTCAGAATAACAGCTTAAAAGTTTAGGCGCTATGATTGAGGGATGGTTAATCTGCCAAATTTCATCTTCTCTCTGGTTATGGGTTTTTTGATGTCTTTGACCATCACGCTTGTAACTACTTTTGCGCGCATTAGAGCCGCAGAAAACTTTTTTTCGGCATGGCTAGAAGTTTGGTCAGTAGCTTATCCTGTCGCAGTTGTGTGTATTTGGATTTATAAGCCATTTTCGACTAAGCTAACCGATCTATTACTTAAAAAATTAAGACAAGCTAGTCATTGAATAACGAGAAATACTTTTTATGAGAGTCTATGCGGGAGTATTTTGCTCGGCACTATTAAGCGCTTGTGCAGCTGTTTACACAGATGCATCAGATGCAAATCACGTCACTTTTTTAAATAGCAGTGGCGAGTCGATTGAGCAATTAACTAAGAAGGCAAGTGATTATTGCGCGCAGTACGGCAAGACTGCGTCATTTAAAGACAGTGATACAAAGCTAGTCGCAGTTTTTGACTGCAAATTACCTCAGAGCAAAAGCAAATAATCAACCTGCTAATTCGGATTGGTAAATTAGGCCAGCATGCTCTCTAAGCGCATGAAATTGTATGGATTCCCAGCGCTGTTGCGCTACATCAAGCTCTGACTTGTGGGATGCAAGGAAAACAGATGCACCCACAACATCCTCGGCCATACGATGAATATTTTCCTGAGTAAATTTTTTCAAAGCAACAGGATCATCTGAGCTAACCCAGCGTGCTAGGTTATAACGTGCCGGCAGAAGGCGGACTTCAGCGCCATACTCTGTTTGTAGCCGATGACTGACAACCTCAAATTGGAGTTGACCAAAAGCCCCTAAGAGCATCGTCCCTCCAGCCATAGGGCGAAAGACTTGGATAGCACCTTCTTCGCCAAGTTGCATCAGCCCAGTCCTTAATTGCTTAGAGCGCAAGGGGTCTGCAGATTCAACCATGCGAAAAATTTCAGGAGCAAAAAATGGCAGACCTGTAAATTGCAATTGTTCGCCTTCAGTCAGCGTGTCACCCAAACGAAGTAAACCATGATTCGGTAGGCCAATAATGTCGCCTGGAAATGCCTCATCTAAGATATCACGTCTTTGTGAAAGAAAAGACAAGGCATTATTGGTGCGCACCTCTTTGTTGTTTCGACAAATCTTTAATTTCATACCACGCTGAAAATGTCCCGAGCAGATTCGTAAAAATGCTACACGGTCACGGTGTGCGGGGTCCATATTGGCTTGGATCTTAAAGACAACGGCAGAGAATTTATTTTCAGCAGGACTGACTTCGCGTTGTAGCGCTTTGCGTGATCCTGGTGATGGTGCAAGCTCAACGAGCGTATTCAAGATTTCTCTTACACCGAAATTATTAATAGCTGAGCCAAAAAACACGGGGGACTGATGGCCTGCCAAGAAGGCTTCACGGTCAAATGCAGGCATTGCTTCTTTAATTAGAGCTACTTCTGCCAAGGCGTTTTCTAAATCAGAACCCAGGCGCTCTTTAAGAGCCGGATCGTGCACGTCAACCACAGCATGTGAGTCTTCGGTAATGCGATCTTCACCCGCTTTAAACATACGCATGCGCATATTCGCGATATCAATCACGCCCGCAAAAGATTTGCCCATACCAACTGGCCAGGTGAATGGCACAACTTCAATACCAAGAGCAGTTTCAATCTCGTCCATTAATTCCATGGGAGGCTTGACCTCACGGTCCATCTTATTAATAAAAGTGACAATAGGCGTATTGCGAGCGCGACATACCTCAAGCAAGCGCAAGGTTTGTGATTCAACACCATTAGCTGCATCAATTACCATCAAGGCAGAATCTACCGCTGTTAGAACACGATAAGTATCTTCAGAGAAATCTTGGTGACCAGGAGTATCCAGTAGATTGATGATGCAGTCGCGGTATTCCATCTGCATCACAGAACTTGCGACAGAGATACCACGTTGCTTCTCAATCTCCATCCAGTCAGAGGTTGCATGCCGGCTTGCTTTGCGAGCTTTCACGCTACCAGCAATTTGAATTGCGCCAGCGTAAAGCAATAACTTCTCAGTGAGCGTTGTCTTGCCAGCATCTGGGTGAGAGATGATGGCAAAGCTGCGACGTCGTAATACTTCTGAGCCTGGAGTGCTGGGGGTGGTGGTATCGATGGTAATTCTGCGCTTATTAATCTAGTTTGGACGCAATTATAAGCGGGTGAGCGTACTTAGAACTGCTCTTGAGGCCTTACAAATCGCCACTGTCCCGGTGGCAGTGGGCCCAACGAAATTCGACCCATTCTGACCCGCTTCAGACCAAGGACCTTAAGCCCAACCATTTCGCACATTCTCCGAATCTGACGCTTACGCCCCTCACGCAATACAAAGCGCAGCTGATCTTCATTTTGCCAACTCACTTGTGCTGGCTTTAGTGCAACCCCGTCTAAAGAGAGGCCATGTTTAAGGCGATCTAAATCTTCAAAAGAAAGTGCGCCTTCAACGCGAACTAAATACTCTTTTTCAATTGGACTATTTTCACCAATCAATAATTTAGCAATGCGACCATCTTGGGTTAGTACTAGCATCCCAGTTGAGTCAATATCCAGTCTGCCCGCCGGCGCTAGGCCTTTGGTGTTAAAGCGGGGGTTGCGACCTTTATCAAGGGGGCTGCCAAAGTAGTTATCAGGCGTAATTAATGAGGCGGCTGGTTGGTATTCTTGCTCATCGTCATAGTGTGAGATATAGCCAACAGGCTTATTCAAAATAACAGTGATTCGAGAAGCCTGTTGAACTTTAGCGCCAGATTGCAATTCAATTTTTTGATGTCGATAAGCACGTATGCCAAGTTCGTTTACCACTTGGCCATCTACTGTGACTAAACCTTGCTCAATATAAGAGTCTGCTTCACGACGTGAGCATAGCCCTAACTCAGACAACAATTTTGAAACACGTACTTTATCTTCCATGCCCATATTATCGGGCAATTGCCCGAAGGAGGCATTCTTGCCTGGCTATCTTTCAGCCAGCAGACTTATAGGGGTTTACTTCGTTGCCAGGAGGATTTTTAAAGCGCTTATGGACCCAATAGTATTCGGCAGGGCGCAGCCGAATTTCTTTTTCAAAATACTGGTTTAAACGCGCGGTATCTGTTTTGGAGTCAGGCCCAGGAAAGTCTTTTAGTGGCGCACTGATTTCGCAAAGGTAGCCAGATTCGTCCGCCTTTAAGGTTGTGGTCATCATGCAAACATCGGCCCCGGTAATCTTGGCTAAACGTGATA
Source organism: uncultured beta proteobacterium (assembly GCA_903909925.1). GTDB lineage: Bacteria > Pseudomonadota > Gammaproteobacteria > Burkholderiales > Burkholderiaceae > Polynucleobacter. Next base: position 9,361 of record CAIVXR010000049.1, read on the forward strand.
CGGTAGTAATGGTATTCGTTTCAATCCCAAAGAAGGGAACAAACTCAGAATCTTTTATGCCAAGATCAATATCTGGAGCAATGATGATGAAGTCGCCATTACGAATCTCTCGAATGATTTGTTTCGAGTTTCCTTGCCGATCAATTGAATTGCCGCCAAAGCGATTACGCCAATCAATAATTTTTTGGTTGAAGAATGGACTTTTCATTCTCTGAAAAAATCCTGAAGTCCGTGGCCAATGTTGCTGCTTAGCAAGTGCGCTCAAAATAATGCTACCTTCGATACCAGTGAAATGCATATTCACCAGAATGCGTGGTTTTCTGCTTGTGAGATCAACAGCAGATTTCACCTCAATCATATCTTCCAACTGCTTTTTGCTGCCTAGCCAAATAACGCTTTTCTCAACTAGGCTGCGACCAAGTAAGCGCCAGTGTTGCTTGCTCAAAAGATCGATTTCGGTTGCATTTAATTGGGGAAAACACAAATGCAGATTTGTTTTGACAACTCGATTTCGGTCTCCTGGAATACGCGCGGCAATGTAGCCTAAGCCATAGCCAATCGACACCAAAAGCTTATAAGGGAGGATGGAGAGTAGCTTAAGAAAAGCAACTACTAGATGATTAAAAAAGGATTTGAGCAAATGCGATTTACTCTGCGTCGTAACGAGTTAAGGTTTTTTTGTAACGCATTTCCATTTCTTCGATTGAGCTACAGGACATTCCTAAATCTTTTACTATCCCGGTGTCAAGACGGTATGCCCAGCCATGTACTGTTAGATCTTGGCCACGGAGCCAGGCATCTTGAACAATAGTGGTCTCACATACATTGACAACCTGTTCAATCACATTCAATTCACATAAGCGATCTTGGCGCTTAGGGGTAGGCAAAACTTCTCCTAAATAGCGCCCATGTTTTTGGTGAACATCTTTAACGTGTCGCAACCAATTGTCAGCAAGACCTACGCGCCGATCGCCTAATGCTGCATGTACGCCTGCACAACCATAATGGCCTACCACTAAGATATGTTTTACCTTCAGTAAATCAATGGCGAACTGAATCACAGACAAACAATTTAAGTCAGTATGGACAACCACGTTAGCCACGTTACGATGAACAAATAGCTCGCCTGGTAGCAGGTCAACAATTTCATTAGCGGGCACACGACTATCGGAGCAGCCAATCCAGAGATATTCTGGAGCCTGTTGGCTAACTAAACGTTTGAAGAAATCAGGGTCCTTGGCAATCATGCTTTCAGCCCAGTTGCGATTGCTTGCAAATAGGTGATCTAGCGTTTTGGAACTCTTCATAATCATGGTTTAAGTTTAAAGTACTTTGATGACGCCTATTTGGTTAAAACAAACCCCCAACGGAATTACGTTAAACCTGCATTGCCAGCCTGGGGCAAAGCTCACTAAAGTAGTAGGCTTGCATGATGGCTGTCTGAAGATTTCTCTTCAGGCTCCTGCT
>CAIVXR010000050.1 GCA_903909925.1 uncultured beta proteobacterium
ACTGTAATAGGGCCATACATCGACCCTAATTTCGCACTTGCCATGGTACCTGCAGAAATTCTGACGGCACCTGACGCTAAATTAACTTCCAATGTGGCAGGCAGATCAACAGAGTGGCTGCCTTGTGAAACGCGCACTGCATCACCCTCTTTGAGACCAAGCTCTGCGAATAGCTTTTGATTTAACCCAGCCTGATTACCACGCTTTGCATCACGCGTTAATCGCAATGCAGAAGAACGACGCACGATTGGATCACCAGCATAAATATTGACATCTGCAATTCGCTCAAGACTATTGGTTGGAGTGGCGCTAGCATGAGTAATAGCATTAGTTGTCGCCGTATTACTTAAGCGAGTGCAATACTTATCATCCAGAGCCTCGCCTAAAACTTCTTCTGGCAAGTTGAACAAGAAACCGTCAAGATCTAAGAGACTACCAAGTGCACGCAGTACTTTCCAAGCTGGGCGGGAATCACCAAATGGTTTAACTGAAGGCTGAATAGTCTGGGCTCTACCTTCTGCATTCACAAAGGTGCCAACCGTTTCAGTAAAGGTAGAAATTGGCAGGATGACATCAGCTAGCTCAAGTAAATCAGCACTTTGGTAAGCACTCAAGGCAATGACTGTATTGGCTTTTGCCAAGGCTATACGTGCTTGTGCAGGATTGGGTAAATCTGCATCGGGTTCGATGTTCATCAGTAATACTGCCTTGCGATCGCCTGACAGAACAGAATCAACGCCTGCACCATTGGCATTGACGAGTGAAGCACCAACCGCATTACCGCCTACCGGTAAGAAACCCAAGGTAGCGCCAGTTTGTTCTGCAATAAATTGTGCCAGCACATGCAAATCAGATGCCTGGTGATGTGCAATGGCTGCCGAACCAATAAGTACTGCTTTTGCAGCACCTGAGAGCAAGCCATCAGCAATCTTTTGTGCTGCTGGAGAAATCGGCAAGCTTGCAGTTCCTGTCGGAGCAGATACAGAATTCGCTTTCGCAACTGCGAGTGCCACTTCAGTCAAGCTATTGAGCCATGCGCTAGGAGCTACTGAAATAGCGCTATTTGGAATCAACCAATCATCGCCACCCGCATCAATCCGCATTACTTGTAAAGGTTGCTTAGCAGCAGTTCGGATACGTGCTGCAATAATCGGCTGATCTTTGCGCAAGAAGCTACCAACGATCAAAATACGATCAAGTTCACTTAATTTAGCGATTGGCATACCTAGCCATGGGGCACTTGCAGCTGCTTTTATATCTGTTTGACGTAAGCGGGTATCGACTTGATGAGAGCCTAAGCCACGAACCATTTTTTGCAAGAGATGTAATTCTTCAGTGCTAGAAATAGGATGAGCTAATGCACCAATCGACTCTGGTCCACTTTCTGCGGCAATAGTCTTTAATGAACGAGCTACATAATCAAGTGCTGACTGCCAATCGGTCTCAAGCCATTGACCACCCTGCTTCACCATAGGCGTAGTAATGCGGTCTGGGCTATTCAAACCCTCATAGGAAAAACGATCACGATCGCTAATCCAGCATTCATTAATTGCTTCATTCTCTAAAGCCACAATCCGCATAACTTTATTGTCTTTAGTTTGTACGGTCGTATTTGCACCCAAGCTGTCGTGTGGGCTGACAGAGCGCTTGCGGCCTAATTCCCAAGTACGCGCTGCATAGCGGAAGGGTTTGCTAGTCAATGCACCAACCGGGCAGATATCAATCATGTTTCCAGAAAGCTCTGAATCTACCGTTTGACCAACAAAAGTGGTGATCTCGGAATGCTCGCCACGATTAATCATACCGAGTTCCATGACACCAGCAACTTCTTGACCAAAGCGAACGCAACGGGTGCAATGAATGCAGCGGGTCATCTCTTGCATCGAGATTAATGGGCCTACATTTTTATGAAACACCACGCGCTTCTCTTCGTCATAGCGCGAATTCGACTTACCGTAACCAACCGCTAAGTCTTGTAACTGACACTCACCACCTTGGTCGCAAATTGGGCAATCTAATGGATGATTGATCAGCAAAAATTCCATCACAGAGCGCTGCGCCTCTACTGCTTTTGCAGAATGGGTAAACACCTTCATACCTTGAGTTACTGGAGTAGCACAAGCTGGCAATGGTTTAGGAGCTTTCTCTACTTCAACTAAACACATACGGCAGTTAGCAGCAATGGATAATTTCTTGTGATAGCAAAAATGCGGAACGTAGGTGCCCAGCTTATTCGCGGCGTGCATCACCATCGAACCTTGCGGAACTTCTACTGCCTTGCCATCCAATTCAATTTCTACCATGCTCACTTGAAGATTTCCCGGCTCAATCACTTATAAAGGTTGCGCAGAATCTAAGCAGCGCTTATGTTCTACGTGATACACAAATTCATTCATGTAATGCTTCAACATGCCACGTACTGGCATTGCAGCAGCGTCACCTAAGGCGCAAATCGTGCGCCCTTGAATATTGGCCGCTACATCGTTGAGTAAATCTAAATCCTCAGGGCGTCCTTGACCATGCTCAATCCGATGCACGATGCGATACAACCAGCCGGTACCCTCACGACATGGGGTGCACTGACCACAAGACTCTTCATGATAGAAGTAAGATAAACGCTCTAAAGCCCTTACCATGCAACGGGTTTCATTCATCACGATCACAGCGCCAGAACCCAGCATGGAACCTGCTTTAGCAATACTGTCGTAATCCATTGTGAGGTCCATCATCTGCGCACCAGGTATTACCGGGGCTGAAGAGCCCCCAGGTATCACCGCTTTTAAAGCCTTGCCATCACGCATACCACCAGCAAGCTTGAGTAAATCAGCGAACGGCGTACCTAATGGAACCTCATAGTTACCCGAGTGCACTACGTCGCCAGAGACAGAGAAAATTTTGGTACCGCCATTATTGGGCTTACCCAAATCCAAATAGGCTTGCCCACCAATTGCCAAAACAAAAGGTACGGCTGCAAATGTTTCAGTGTTATTAATCGTCGTGGGTTTGCCATACAAACCAAAGCTAGCTGGAAATGGTGGCTTAAAGCGTGGCTGACCTTTTTTACCCTCCAAGGATTCGAGCAAAGCAGTTTCTTCGCCACAGATGTAAGCACCCCAACCTGGAGTAGCATGCAACTGAAAGGAAAAATCACTCCCTAAAATCTTGTCGCCTAAGTAACCTGCAGTACGCGCCTCTTCCAAGGCCTCTTCAAAGCGCGCATAGACTTCCCAGATTTCACCGTGAATGTAGTTGTATCCAACGCTAATACCCATGGTATATGCACCAATAATCATGCCTTCAATCAATGCATGTGGGTTGTAACGCATGATGTCGCGGTCTTTAAAAGTACCAGGCTCGCCTTCATCACTATTACAAACTAAATATTTTTGGCCAGGGAACTGGCGTGGCATAAAGCTCCACTTCAATCCTGTGGGGAAGCCTGCACCACCACGACCCCGTAATGATGAAGCTTTTAATTCTGCGATGATGGCATCAGGCGCAACCTTATCGTTTAATAAACGACGTAATTGTTGATAGCCGCCGCGGCTCTCATAGTCTTTTAAGCGCCAGTTATCCCCATTGAGTCCCGCTAGGATCAAAGGCTTAATGTGGCGATCATGCAAGCTGGTCATGCTGCTTTTCCTTGTGCACGAAGTTCACTTAAGAGTGAATCAATTTTTTCTTTACTCATAAAGCTGCACATACGTTTGTCGTTTACGAGCATGACTGGAGAATCACCGCACGCACCCATACACTCACCCTCTTTTAGGGTAAAAGTACCGCAAGGCGTCGTTTCATTAAAGCCGATGCCTAAAGTATCTTTAAGATAGTTTGCAGCGGTAGCACCATGGGTTAATTGGCAAGGTAAGTTGGTGCATATCACCAATTTGTACTTACCAATCGGCTTGGTGTTATACATATTGTAGAAAGTAGCCACCTCATCTACTGCAATAGTTGGCATCTCTAAGATTTGGGCAACAGTAGCAATCACCTCAGGTGATACCCAACCTAATTCGGTTTGGGCTGCAATCAAAGCAGCCATTACCGCAGATTGTTTTTGCTCTGGTGGATATTTCGCGACATTACGGGCAATCTCTGCCAGTGTTTTATCGGAGAGTTGAAGATTTGTTGTCATTAGCGATCAATTTCCCCGAACACAATGTCTTGTGTACCAATAATGGTTACCGCGTCTGCCAACATATGGCCTCGTGACATCTCATCCATAGCGGAAAGATGCACAAATCCTGGTGCACGAATCTTCAAGCGATAGGGCTTATTAGCGCCATCAGAAATCAAGTAAATACCGAACTCACCTTTTGGATGCTCAACAGCTGAGTAGGCTTCGCCATTTGGTACATGAATACCTTCAGTAAAGAGTTTGAAGTGGTGAATCAGTTCTTCCATATTGGTTTTCATATCCACCCGTTTTGGTGGGGATACTTTATGGTTATCGCTCATCACAGGGCCTGGGTTTGCTTTGAGCCAAGCGATGCATTGCTTAATAATGCGATTGGATTGACGCATCTCTTCCATGCGCACTAGATAGCGATCGTAAGAGTCGCCATTCACGCCAACCGGAATATCGAAGTCCAGACGGTCATACACTTCATAGGGCTGCTTCTTGCGTAAATCCCACTCAATACCAGAGCCCCGCAACATTGGGCCAGTAAAGCCAAGTTGCAAGGCGCGTTCGGGTGTGACAACGCCGATATTTACTAGACGTTGTTTCCAGATACGGTTATCAGTTAAGAGATTGCAATACTCATCTACATTGGCGTCAAAACCATTGGCAAACTGCTCTATAAAGTCGAGCAATGAACCGCTGCGGTTCTCATTCAAACGTTTTACAGCTGATGGGCTACGAACCTTCGACTTACTGTACTGCGCCATTTGATCAGGCAAATCACGATAGACACCACCTGGACGGTAGTAAGCAGCATGCATTCGAGCGCCAGATACCGCTTCATACATATCAAATATATCTTCACGATCGCGGAAGGCGTATAAAAAGACTGCCATCGCACCTACGTCAAGACCATGACAGCCAATCCAGAGTAAGTGATTGAGTAAACGCGTCAGCTCGTCATACATCACGCGGATATATTGCGCGCGTAGCGGAACTTCTACTTGTAACAACTTTTCAATGGCCATGACATAGGCATGCTCATTGGCCATCATAGAAACGTAATCTAGGCGATCCATATAAGGAACGTTCTGAATCCAAGTTCTTGTCTCTGCTAATTTCTCTGTCGCACGATGTAATAAACCAATATGGGGGTCAGCACGTTGAATCACTTCGCCATCAAGCTCAAGCACTAGGCGCAACACACCGTGAGCCGCAGGATGCTGAGGCCCAAAGTTTAGGGTGTAGTTCTTAATCTTGGCCATGACTTAAACCGGGCCCCCATACTGCTCTTCACGCACGATTCGAGGAGTAATTTCACGTGCTTCAATCGTGACAGGTTGATAGACCACGCGCTTTAACTCTGGGTCATAACGCATTTCTACATTGCCGCTGATCGGAAAATCTTTTCTAAATGGGTGACCAATAAAACCATAGTCAGTCAAGATGCGACGTAGGTCATCATGACCTTCAAACAAGATACCGTAAAGGTCAAATGCTTCACGTTCAAACCAGTTAGCAGAGTTCCACACTGGTGTAATAGAGGACACCAAAGGATAGCTATCGTCAGCGGCAAAGACCCTTACGCGCAAACGCCAGTTGTGCTGTAGTGATAGCAAATGACTAACAACAGCAAAACGCTGGCCGCTCCAAGTGCCGTCACCAAAGTCTTGATAATCAACGCCACATAAATCAATCAATTGCTCAAATGCCAGAGACGGATCATTGCGCAAGAGCATGGCAGATTCAAAATACGTATCGGCATTCAGTACTACAGTCACCTCACCTAACGCTGTCTTGATAGACTGTGCGCGCTTACCCAAAACTTTTTCTAGGTTAGTAGCCAATTGCGCTAAGCGTTCTGACATGACTAGGCCTTCCTTGCAATCGTGCTAGTTCGAGCGATCTTGGATTGCAACTGGATAATTCCGTAAATCAGTGCTTCTGCAGTTGGGGGGCAACCAGGAACATAAATGTCTACTGGCACAATGCGGTCGCAACCGCGCACTACTGAATAAGAGTTATGGTAATAACCACCACCATTGGCACAAGAGCCCATGGAAATTACCCAGCGTGGTTCTGGCATTTGGTCATAAACCTTACGCAGTGCTGGAGCCATCTTGTTACATAAAGTGCCTGCAACAATCATCAAATCTGATTGACGTGGAGATGGACGAAACACCACACCAAAACGGTCCAAGTCATAACGGGATGCGCCAGCATGCATCATCTCAACCGCGCAGCAAGCTAAGCCAAAAGTCATTGGCCATAAAGAACCATTCCGCGTCCAGTTAATCAACTGATCCGCAGTAGTAGTAACAAATCCTTCTTTGAGAACGCCTTCTAGTGCCATATCAATCACTCCCAGTCGAGAGCGCCCTTTTTCCAGATATACACAAATCCCACAATAAACTCCAAGAGGAAGATCACCATGGAGGCATAGCCAAACCAACCAATATCACGCAAAGCAACACCCCATGGAAATAGGAATGCGGTTTCAAGATCAAAGAGGATGAAGAGGATGGCGATAAGGTAATAGCGCACGTCAAACTTCATACGCGCATCTTCGAAAGCTTCAAAACCACACTCATATGGAGAGAGTTTTTCGACATCAGGCTTCGAAGGGGCCAGAACTTTACCGAGGAACATGGGGACCAATCCCACCCCAATACCTACGAGGATAAAAAGT
>CAIVXR010000051.1 GCA_903909925.1 uncultured beta proteobacterium
CTACTGTTTTTATATACAGTAACTTCTAAGTTGTGAAACAGTAGATAAAACTTCGGGAAAAAGCCCAACATAAAGCGAAAAGGAATCAAAAATGGCCTTGGATGACAAAAGAAAATCAGCCTCCTCAGAATTCGAGGGAATGAGCGGAGACAAGCAAAAAGCATTAACAGCAGCTTTGGCGCAAATTGAGAAGCAATTTGGCAAGGGCTCAATCATGAGATTGGGCGATGCTGAAATTAGTCAAGATGTTCAAGTGGTATCAAGCGGCTCACTAGGTCTTGATATTGCTTTAGGAGTTGGCGGTATCGCACGGGGTCGTGTGATTGAGATTTACGGACCAGAATCATCTGGTAAAACAACTTTAACTTTGCACGCAATTGCAGAAATGCAAAAGCTTGGCGGCACTTGCGCTTTTATTGACGCAGAGCATGCTTTAGATGTGCAGTACGCATCGCGCCTTGGTGTTGATGTTAATAATCTATTAATCTCTCAGCCAGATACTGGTGAGCAAGCCTTAGAAATCGCCGATGCTTTAGTGCGTTCTGGCTCTATTGATTTGATCGTGATTGACTCGGTTGCTGCTTTAGTCCCAAGAGCTGAGATTGAAGGCGATATGGGCGACTCTTTGCCAGGCTTACAGGCTCGCTTGATGAGTCAAGCTTTACGTAAGTTAACTGGTGCCATTAAGCGTACCAACACAACAGTAATCTTTATTAACCAAATTCGCATGAAGATTGGTGTGATGTTTGGTTCCCCAGAAACTACTACTGGCGGCAATGCGCTCAAGTTCTATGCTTCTATGCGCTTGGATATTCGCCGCATTGGCAGCATCAAAAAAGGGGATGAGATTGTTGGTAATGAAACCCGCGTGAAGGTTGTGAAGAACAAGGTTTCTCCTCCATTCCGCGAAGCTATTTTCGACATCATGTATGGCGCTGGCATTTCCAGGGAAGGTGAAATCATCGATATGGGTGTTGAAGCTGATATCGTTGAAAAATCTGGTTCTTGGTATAGCTATAACGGCGATCGAATTGGGCAGGGCAAAGATAATGTGCGTGATTTCTTGAAAGAAAATCCAGAGATCGCTAAAGACATCGAAGCAAAAATTCGCGAGAAGTTGGGCGTTAAATCTGGTTCAGCCGTAGTAACAGATGTGCTGAGCGAAGAAGAGGAAGTCGAATAGTTCGATGTCAGAGCTAGCTAGTAAAAGCAAAGAAAGAACCAAACAAAGCCCGAGTCTCAAAGCTCGGGCTTTGCGTCTTTTATCGCTCCGAGAATACAGTCGCAAAGGTTTAGCAGCAAAACTGGCGGAGTCAGAAGCGAGATGGGCAAAGCTAGGGGGCGAGCAGGTTGATCAAACCTCAGAATCGACCTCGGCACAAATTGCAGTAGTACTTGATGACTTTGAAGCTAGAGGCTGGCTATCAGACGAGCGTTTTGCTGAGGCATTGGTGCGAAGGCGAAGTGAGCGCTACGGAGCTCGCAAAATTGCTGATGAGCTCCAAAGGGCAGGGGTTGATGAGTCTCAGTCAGCAAGCCTCCTGCAGTCTTTGCGGGAGACCGAATACCAGCGAGCCCACGAGCTATGGACTCGAAAGTATGGCTCAGTAGCCCAGGATCAGAAGGAGCGTGCCAGGCAATAC
>CAIVXR010000052.1 GCA_903909925.1 uncultured beta proteobacterium
ACCCCCGGCACTGGCAGAAATTGGGTTTGGCTGCTTCGTTCCCGACCTGACCAGGTTATCCAACCCACCATGCGGGGAGGCCCATCCACTTCCATTTTAGCTTGTTAGAATGGAGAACATGACAGCATTGGCATTAGCCCGTTCGTGGCGCCCTAAAACATTCTCTGAGTTAGTAGGACAAGACCACGTGGTCAAGGCCTTAACCCATGCCTTGGATCAAGGGCGCCTTCATCATGCGTGGCTCTTTACAGGCACCCGCGGAGTGGGTAAGACCACAATCGCCCGCATTATGGCTAAAGCACTCAATTGCACAGGCACAGATGGTTCAGGCAAGATGACTTCAGAGCCTTGCGGAAAATGTCCAGCCTGCATGGAAATCGATGCGGGTCGTTTTGTTGACTACATTGAGATGGATGCAGCAAGCAATCGCGGGGTTGACGATATTGCTGCTCTATTAGAAAAAGCAGCGTACGCACCAAGCAATGCCCGTTACAAGGTCTACATGATTGATGAGGTGCACATGCTCACCAATCATGCCTTTAATGCCATGCTCAAAACCTTGGAAGAGCCTCCTGAGCACGTTAAATTTATTCTGGCAACCACTGATCCACAAAAGATCCCCGTCACTATTCTGTCTCGCTGCTTGCAGTTCAACCTCAAGCAAATGCCCGTACCACTCATCGTTGAGCATTTAGAGAAAGTACTTGCAGCAGAAAAAGCTGCCTATGAAGTGAATGCATTAAGAGTGCTAGCTAAAGCAGCTCAAGGCTCTATGCGTGATGCGCTGTCATTAACTGATCAAGCGATTGCATATGCAGCAGGCAAGGTTACCGAAGAATCTATCCGCAACATGCTTGGCACATTGGACGATGCTTATCTGATTCGGATTGTAGATTGCTTAATCGCAAAAGATGGCGCAAGTCTGCTAGCGGTTGCCAATGAAATGGGAGAACGCAGTATGTCTTTCTCCTTAGCATTGCAAGATCTATCAAGCCTCTTGCAAAAGATTGCAGCAGCCCAAGTAGTTCCAGAATCCGTATTAGAAGATTGGCCAGAGGCGGTGGAGATTCGTCGCTTAGCTACTCAACTCACAAAAGAAGAGGCGCAACTCTTCTACCAAATCACCATTACTAGCCGCCCAGATTTATCACTTGCACCTGATGAGCAAGCTGGCTTTGCGATGACGCTCTTACGCATGTTGGCATTTCGTCCGGGCAGCAGTGGCGGTGGCGGAACAACCCCAGCATCATCAGCTCCGCCGTTAGCTAGTGCATCACGTCCAATATCTGCTCTAGCGCCGGCAGCAAAAACAGTAGTGCCCGCAGCGCCAGCTGTAATGCCGGCAACAACTAAGTCAGTTGCCGCAACTACTCCTGTAGGTGATCCTGCAAATCGTCCAGACTGGCATAGCTTAATGCGCCAATTGCCAGTCAAAGGTTTAATACAGCAGTTAGCGTTTCAGACAGAGTTACAGGAGTGGAAAGATTCTGCAGCAGGTGTAAAGGCAACGATCGTGACACCCATGCCACAATTAGCTTCAGAAGCTTCTATTGCTCGCTTAGCTGAGGCGCTTACAACGCATTTTGGTAAGCCTATCAAGGTCGTGATTGAAAAAGGCGAAGTAGAGGGTAAGACCGTTGCTAAGGTTGATGCCCAGATTCATCAAGAGAAAAGAATGAATGCTGAGCAAATGATTGCCGCTGATCCTTTTATTCAACAATTGGAAAAAGAGTTTGGTGCAAAAGTAGTGGGCGGCTCTGTGAAGCCGCTGTAATGCATCCTTTTAATTTAAATTAAGCAATAAAGTACTAAGGAAAACAAGCGATGATGAAAGGTGGACTTGCTGGCCTCATGAAACAGGCTCAGCAGATGCAAGAGAAGATGAAAACTGCGCAAGCTGAGTTGGCTGCGTTGGAAGTGACCGGCCAAGCGGCTGGTGGCTTAGTGAAAGTAACGATCTCTGGCAAATACGAACTTAAGCGCGTGCAAATTGATCCAGGCGCAATGGATGATCGTGAGATGTTAGAAGACTTGATTGTTACTGCTTATACCGAAGCATTTAAGCAAGTAGAGGCAGCAAGCGCACAAATGATGTCTGGTGCTACTGCAGGAATGCCAATGCCCCCGGGCTTTAAGTTACCTTTTTAAGCAATTATTTATGGCACGTCATGAAGCACCTGCTGATGCACTTGGTCGTTTGATTGAGGCTTTGCGTGTGCTTCCAGGAGTAGGTCCCAAGTCTGCTCAGCGCATGGCATTTTATCTATTGCAGCATGATCGCAATGGCGCTGCAGTTCTCGCGCAGTCCTTAGGTGAAGCAGTACAGACTGTTGGGCACTGCGCGCGTTGTAATACTTTCTCTGAAACTCAAATCTGTAGCACTTGCGCAGATGAGCGCCGCGATCCATCCTTGTTATGTATTGTGGAAACGCCTGCCGATCAAGTCATGGTGGAGCAGACCTTAAGTTTCAAAGGTAATTACTTTGTACTGATGGGCCGCCTTTCACCACTTGATGGCATGGGTCCCAATGAAATTCATTTTGACCGCTTACTGACTCGGATTGAGAATCCAGATACGAGTGTGCCTATTCGGGAAGTAGTGCTTGCTACCAACTTCACTAGTGAAGGTGAAGCTACTGCCCATTACATTGGTGAAGTACTCAAAGCCAAAGGTATTAAAGTCACTCGTATTGCTAGAGGCATTCCAGTAGGCGGGGAGCTCGAGTATGTCGATGCAGGTACCTTGGCTAGAGCATTGATGGATCGCCGTTAATTCCAATAAATTAGCAGCGCAGTTGTTTTCCGGGCACACCCATGTCCTAGTGAGAGCCCTCTGTATCAAGCCTCAATTACCAATCTGTCATCACCATGCCATAAAGACTAGGTAAATTGCCTGTTTTTGGGGATAATTTGGTCTGCGCCACCCTTGGGCTTCAATCTCAAGCTGTGTTTGCCTAGTTTTTCCTATCGGCATGTTGCTATTGCATTGCACTGGCATCCCAATGAGAAATTGTGAATGACCCGCAAGTTTTATATCCTCCTCCTGTTGAGCATTATTTGCACCTTTCTAGGCGCCTCTGCATTTGCACAGAGGGCAGGGTCAGGCGCTGACCAAATTGCGACTTTTGCAGCACCGATTCAAGATTTACCTACTGAAGGTGATCTTTTCGGTTTACCAGTTAACGTACATGGCCAAACGACGTATATTAACCAGCGCTATAACAATTTCACATCCAGCTATTCGGGCATGAATAGCTTGGCTGCTCAGAAGTCAATGAGCTATACCTGGTCAGGAACATTATTTTTTGGTGCTCGTCTTGCTCCAGATACTGATGTGTATTTCAATCCCGAAGTAATTTCAGGAGTAGCTTTTTCTGGATTGACGGGTTTAGGTGGCTTTACTAATGGTGAAGCTACTAAGTCCAACGGCTTAAATGCAAAATTCTATTCTGCACGCGCGTTTGTAAGGCATACCATCAATCAAGAAGGCAATAAAGAAGTTCTTGAGAATGAGGCTAATCAAATTACTCAAACAGTCAGTAGCAATCGCGTTGTTGTGACTGCTGGTCAGTTTTCTACTTTAGATATTTTTGATGACAGCCGTTATGCAAAAGATCCGCGTGTTCAGTTTATGAACTGGGGCAATATGACCTACCTAGCTTATGACTATGCCGCTGATGCTCGCGGTTACAGCACTGGCCTAGCGGGTGAATGGTATCTTGACCACTGGGTATTGCGTACCTCTCGTATGCTGGCTCCCAAAAGACCCAATGGGCGTGATCTCAATTGGCAAATGTTCAATACTTATGGTGATCAATTTGAGATTGAGCGCCAATATCATATTGGCGAGCTACCCGGTAAAGTGAGCATACTTGCTTATCGCAACAAAATGATCTTGGCGCGTTTTTCTGATGCGACTAATTATGTTACGACCAATAATGCGCAAGGTACACAAGCCATTAATAATGTGCGCACTAATTACCAATACAAAACTGGTGTGGGTATTCATGGGGAGCAGGCTTTGACTCATGACCTCGGCATCTATGCTCGTGCATTTACTTCTGATGGTCGTACAGAAACCATGTCTTTCACGGAAGCGGATAACTCAATTTCTGTTGGTATGGGGGTGAATGGTACAAGGTGGGCGCGTCCACATGACAGCATTGGTATCTCAATGATGCAAAATGGCTTATCTAGTTATCGTCGCTCTTATTTGCAAGCTGGAGGAGTGTCTTACTTTATTGGCGACTATGCCAGTGCTGGTCAGACGATTTCATATCGCCCTGAGCGGGTAGGCGAGGTCTACTACAACGCTATCCTGGTTAAGAACGTGCTAGCGGGCTTGAACTTTCAGCACATCAATAATCCTGCCTACAACGCAGCCCGCGGCCCTGTAAATATCATCTCTTTTAGGATTCATGCCGAGTTTTAAGGTCTGCAGGGACTAAGCCCTTCATTATTATCTTTAGAATCAATAAGATAGGGATTCCTAATAATTAGACTTTTGGCTTTTGTCACCTATAATCCATAAAACCCCCTGAAATAGGTATTTGTAAGGTCTAATCTGCATCAGGGGCTATAAAAACAGCATTTCATTGATTTAGAGGCGGCCGCATTTGTTGATTAACGGCAAACGTAAAACGAGCGTAGTCAATCTACTGAAAAGCGTTGCACCATATGCAATGGTTACTTTTGCTATCTCGTCGTTTGCACAGGGATCTGGTAGCAGCACTCCTGCAAGTGTCACAGTGCAATCGGGCGACTCTTCTTTGGCGGCGCCACCATCGATTGGTGCGCAGCTAAGCGCCCAAGATCCAAGTTCAAAGGCAGCTGAATTGTTTGCTCCAGTGACTAAGGCAAACACTCCTAAGATTTATGTCAAGAGTGCGCCATCAGGTCCAACAGAGATGGATTTACGCCAACTGTGGAATGAGCTCAGAATCAATAATCCGCAGCTATCTTCATTGCGTGAGTCCTACCTGTCTGCAAAAGCAACCGTTCCTCAAATTGCAGCACCTGCAAATCCTCAAGTAGGTTTAGTGTGGTCTGGTATGCCAGCTAATTCACCATTTGCGTTAGGCGGTGCAAATGCGCCATCTCCCAACAATCCAGGTGGCGGCGGCATTAGTAGTAACAACTCCATTTCGGTAGCGCAACCATTTCAGTTCCCTGGGAAGAAAAGCTTGGCGGCAGATATTGCCGACACCAATGCAGAAGCGCTTCTAGCCAGCTCTGAATCTACCTATTTGCAGTTAGGTGCACAGCTCTCAACCCTCTACTACAGTACCCTTGCTGCACAAAAGCAATTGCAGGTACTAAAAGAATCAGTCATCCGTCTAGAGATGATTAAAAACGTTGCTAAAGCGCGCTACGCTAACAATGCAGCAGCCTATGTAGAGTTTCTAAATGCTCAGGTTGCACAAAGTGCGGCACAAGCGGACCAGTTCAATGTTGAGCGTCAGCTACAAGTAGGGATTAATAACATCAATACTTTAGTTGGTCGTCACTCCCGTGAAAAGTTAGTGCTGCGCGGGGATGTAAGGCGAGCTACTAATGGGGTGCCAACCTTAGTTGAGTTAGAGGACTATGCAGAATCTAGCCATCCTGCCTTAAAGAGTTCAGCTTTGCAGTTAGATGCCGCACGCAAGGGTGTGACACTTGCCAAAAAGGCTTATCTACCAGACTTTCAGGTAATTGGTTCTTCTTACACCCCACGTGGACCATTTGCATCAAATAATGGCGCGGTGTTTTATCAACTTGAGTTAGATCTCATCATTCCCCTATATTTCTTTACCAAAGAAAAGTATGGGGTAGAGCAGGCGCAGCGGAATCAAGCGGCCGCTGAAGCGGGCAATATTTCGAATCGTCAGCAGATTGTGCTTGCAGTCAATTCTGCTTATGCAGCCTATGAGCAGGCCAAGAATCAAGCCCAGTTTCTGCGGGAGCGACAGGTTCCCCAGGCAGATGCTGCATATAAAGTTGGATTGATACAGTATTCTAATAGCGGCCAAGGATTTAATGATTTGTTGACAGCACAAACCCAATTACGTAATTTAGAAGTGCAATTGGCTTTTGCAGAAGCTAACTTATTGCAGGCTCAGGCGGTATTGCTCGTCTCCGCTGGTAAAGAACCTTTTTAAGGAGTTGTTTTGAAGGACAAGCTAATTAAAATTCTGAAGCGAGCTTCTGAAGAACTTAAGAAGTTAAAGGATCGATTTCTTGCTCGAGTTGAAGCTAATACGAATGAAATCCATCGCTCCTATTGGGCGCTTCCGCCAGAGACGCGCGCGCGACTTCGGCTGATTATTATTTGTCTTTCTATTCTGATGCTGGGCATTGTTATTGGCCTACTCGTGAACGTAAATCGCCCCGTCAAGATAGATAAAACAGTGAGGGCTCTGAGTGTTGAGGGCACTGGCGCGATGGAGTTAAAACTCCCGGGCATTGAACTTAACCCGAATATCTACGTTTTCCAAGATGCCACTATGGTTAAAGTTCCAGTCGAACTGAAGGTTCCTGGCCGCTTAGCATTTAATGCTGAGAAAGCCAAGGTACTGTCTGCAAGGGCGCCAGGCAGGGTAGAGCGGATCTATGCTTTTGATGGTGCCCCCGTAGAAGTTGGCTCACCCGTAATAGAACTCTATAGCCCTGAATTTCTATCTGCTCAGCAGGAGTATCTGTTGTCGTCTAAAACCGCAAAGGTCTTAGAGACTAATAAGACGATGAGCGATCTCTTAGGTGATGCGCAAATCACCCAACAAGCTGCAGGTAACCGCATGCGGAATTTGGGTGCGAGTGATGGTGATATTAAGGCGCTCGAAAAAACAGGTAAGACTCAGTCCAACCTGATCATGCGTTCACCGCTACAAGGGGTTGTGGTGAAGCGTGCTGTTGAGCCTGGCTCGATTGTGAATGCTGGCGACATATTAGTTTCTCTTGCTAATCCAAAAGAGCTTTGGTTCTTAGGCAATGTATACGAGCAAGATATTCGTAAGATTTCAAAAGGGCAGACGATGGTTTTGCGATCAGAGTCATATCCTGATAAAGAGTTTATTGCGACGGCTAATTACATCGCACCCACAATTGATCCCGAGACTCATGCCTTGCTAATTCGTTGTGATGTGGAGAATACTGAGGGACTTTTACGCCCTGATATGTATGTCAGTGCGCGTTTGAAAACTGCTGAAACTGAAGCAGTAGTGGTGCCACAGTCAGCCATCATTCGCGTGCGTGAGATGCGTTATGCCATTATTAAAACGGCTCCCGATACTTTCCGTAGATTTGTTGTGAAAGGCTATGATCTTGATGGCAAGCAATTTGCTGTAACCGAAGGACTTGAGCCTGGGATGAAGGTGCTAACAGATGGCGCGGTCTTATTGAATGACCGTTTTGCCAAGCAGGAGGATTAATTGAGTTTTGCTACCTCCTTCATTCGGGGAGTTATAGAAAAGCGCATTATTATTCTTGCTGCTGCGGCAGTGCTATTGGTATTTGGCGCATTTAGCTTAAAACAATTACCTATTCAACCCTATCCTGGGGTTGCGCCACTCACGATACAGGCGATCTCTCAGTGGCCCGGCAGAAGTACAACAGAAGTAGAGCAGCAAGTCACCATTCCGGTAGAGAATGCCCTAGCCGGAATTCCTGGAGTTAAGGCTTTTCGTTCTGTTTCATTGTTTGGTCTTTCAGTGGTTACGCTGAAATTTAATGACAATGTAGACCCCTTTAAAGTTCGCCAAATATTTATTACCAATTTAGGTAATGTGACATTTCCTATTGGCGTAAGCTCAAGCGTCAGCCCTGATTCAGATGCTACCGGTGAAATTTTGCGCTATCGGGTCACCTCTGACTACGCATCGCCGACTCGCTTAAAGACATTGCAAAATTATGAGATTTATAAAGAGCTCAAGCAAACTCCAGGGATAGCGGATGTTTCCTCATTTGGCGGTAAGGTTCGGCAATATCAGGTGATTGTGAGCCCTGAGAGTTTGCAATCTAAAGGAATTACAGTTTCACAATTAATCGATGCCTTAGCTAAGGCCAATGACAATACTGGTGGCGGTGTTTTGCCAAGTGGTGAGCAGCAATTTGTTGTTCGTGGCGTAGGTTTGCTGCGTAATATTGAGGATATCAAGCAGGTCGTGATTGCCGTAAACAAGGGCATACCAGTTCGCATTGGTGACGTAGCTACCGTTCAAATTGGTAATGCACCTCGTCTGGGGTTATTCCAGTTTGATGAAAATCCAGATTCCGTTGAAGGTATTGTGTATCTTCGTCGCGGTGAGAATGCATCTGAAGTACTGGCTCGCGTACGAGAAAAGATTACCAACATCAATGGGAATATATTACCCCCTGGTATCCAGGTGCAGCCGTTCTATGACCGGCAAGTACTTCTAGACATCACGGTAGGCACTGTGAAGCACACCATGTTTTTTGGCATGACTATGGTCCTAGTCTTGCTCTATGTTTTCTTAGGAAACCTGCGGGCTGCCGCAGTGGTTGCTGCTGTCATCCCACTTGCTCTGGGTTTTTCTTTCATCATGATGTATGTCTTTAATGTGCCAGCCAATCTGATTTCTTTGGGGGCCATTGACTTTGGTGTGATCGTCGATGCAGCCGTGATCATTACAGAGAATGTGATGCGCCATCTCGAAGAGGGCGGCAAGCGTGTAAATCAAAGCATTATTTTGGCTACGAGCGAAGTGCAGCGTGCCATGATTTATTCCACCAGCATCATTATTGTTGCCTACTCACCATTGTTCTTAATGGGTGGTGTCGAAGGCATTATCTTTAAGCCAATGGCATTTACTATGGGCTTTGCTTTAGTTGCCTCTATTGTTCTGAGTCTGACATTCTTGCCGGCCTCAATGTCATATGTCTTTGGGAATAACTTTAGCCACAAGCCGCCAAAATTTATTTCTTGGATGCTAAATCACTACCGACCTTTGTTGAGGAGATGGATGGATCATCCTCGCCATGTCATCACGGTTTCTATTTTTATTTTAGGCGTAACATTATTTAGTGCCACAAGGTTGGGTACAGCCTTCTTGCCGACTCTAGAAGAAAACAATATCTGGTTACGTGTTACCTTGCCCAATACAGTCGATCTTAATTATTCTGTTAAAGTAGCCAACCAATTACGCGAAATTTTCTTAAAGCAACCCGAGTTAGAGAGAGTTGCTGTTCAGATTGGTCGTCCTGATGACGGTACTGACTCTACAGGTGTATTTAACCAAGAGTACGGCCTGTATTTAAAGGCACCTGATGCAATGCCAAAGGGTACAAGCAAGCAATTATTACTTCAACATTTGCAGACCGAGCTTAGTAAGATTCCTGGTATTAACTTTAGTTTTTCACAATATATTCAGGATAACGTGAATGAAGCTCTGTCTGGCGTTAAGGGCGAGAACTCAGTCAAGATCTTTGGTTCAGATTTGGAAGTCCTAGCAGATAAAGCGCATGAAGTAGTAGCGCAATTGAAGAAAGTTCGCGGCATCGAGGATGAGAACATTCTCAAAGAACTTGGTCAACCAACTTTAAATATCCAAATTGATCGCGAGAAATCTGCGCGCTACGGAGTGAATGTTACTGATATTCAAACTGTAGTTGCTAATGCGATTGGTGGTGCACCAGTAACCAACTTCCTCGAGGATGAAAAAACCTTTGGAATTGCGGTCCGCTTAAATGAGGCTAGCCGTAACGATATTCCTGATGTTAGTAGCTTGCTCATTGATACACCCAATGGACAAAAAGTGCCTTTATCAATGGTTGCTAAGGTGCAACTAACAGATGGACCTTTCTTTATCTATCGTGAGTCAGGTAAGCGTTATATAGCAGTTATTTTTAGCGTACGTAACCGAGATTTGGGTAGTGCTGTTGAGGATGCTAAATATCTTGTTGAGAAAAATGTGAGCTTGCCGACAAATTACATGATTAGTTGGGATGGTCAATTTAATCAAATGAAAGCAGCCCAGCAAAAGTTGATGATCATTATTCCTTTAACCTTGCTAGCAATTTTCTTATTGCTTATTACTGCCCTCGGTAACTTGAAGGATGCTGTGATTGTCTTGATTAACGTTCCTTTTGCGGCGATTGGTGGAATCATTGCACTTCACCTCGGAGGGGAGACCCTCAGTATCTCCGCCTTATTTGGCTTTCTCTCATTATTTGGTATCGCCATTCAGGATGGTGTCATTCTGATCTCTTATATTAATAAGACAGTAGCAGAAGAGCATGGTGCCATGAAAGATGCCATGGTCGATGGTGCTTCATTGCGTGTTCGCCCAGTCATGATGACTGCGATGTTGGCTGGACTGGGCCTTTTACCGGCAGCCCTTTCTCATGCGATTGGATCTGAAGCGCAGCGCCCCTTAGCACTTGTGATCGTGGGTGGCATGGTAACAACCACAATCCTGACTCTCTTAGTGCTGCCAGTGATCTATGCGGCCATGAGATCCCCTGGTAAGCATTCGCCTGGTTTAGTTTGATGTCAAAGCAACCCCACATCTTAGTGTCGAATGACGATGGTTATCTAGCCCCTGGTTTATTGGCGCTAGTCAATGCAGTTCGTCCATTAGGGCGCATTACCGTGATTGCACCTGAGCAGAATCACAGTGGTGCGTCAAACTCTCTGACATTATCTAGACCGCTTTCGATTCATCGAGTTGCTGGCAGTGAGCGTGATGGCTTCTTCTTTATCAACGGTACGCCAACTGATTGTGTGCACGTGGCCATGACTGGCTTTTTAGATGAAAAGCCTGACCTCGTGATCTCTGGTATCAATCAGGGTGAGAACATGGGCGAAGACGTACTCTATTCGGGTACAGTAGCTGCGGCGGTTGAAGGAGTGATGTTCGGCGTTCCGGGTATCGCCTTCTCACAAATTGATCGTGGCTGGAATCGGATTGAGGATGCTGCTAAAGCTGCCCACGACGTTGTAGCGCAAATGTTAGTTTCAGCACTTGCTAGAACTGAGGGTACCGCTACATTGCTCAACGTCAATATTCCTAATCGTCCTTATGCAGATTTATATCGCTGGCGCGTAACGCGCTTAGGTAATCGTCATCATTCACAACCGGTAGTTGTTCAAGATAGCCCGCGGGGTGACAAGATCTATTGGATTGGCGCTGCAGGAGACGTTAAAGAAGGCTCTGAGGGTACAGACTTTCATGCAATTGATGAGGGTTGTATATCGATTACTCCAATGCAATTGGATTTAAGTCATCACGCACGTTTAGCAGCGATGCGTGCTAACGGCTGGGATCGCGGTTGAAGGCTCCTACCGAAAGATTCGCAGCCTATCGTCAAGCGCTAGCTGCCAAGGTGCATGCTAGTGGTATCAAGCACGGTAAAACTCTCGAAGCAATTGCTACAGTGCCGCGTCATGCATTTATTGATGCTGGTTTGCATGCGCAAGCCTATGAAGATACTGCGCTTCCGATTGGGCAAGAACAAACCATTTCCAAGCCATCGGTAGTCGCTCACATGATTGAGTTATTACATAAGCCTAGGCATAAACTGGGTAAGGTTTTAGAAATCGGTACGGGTTGTGGCTATCAAGCAGCAGTACTGAGCCTCTTGGCTGATGAGGTTTATTCAATAGAGCGTATTCGGCCACTACATGACTTGGCCAGAGCGAAGCTTCGCCCATTTCGGATTAACAATTTGCGCTTGATCTATGGTGACGGTATTTTGGGCTTGCCCCAGGCTGCCCCTTTTGATGGAATCATCTTAGCCGCAGCCGGTTTGGGAATTCCAGATGCCTTACTTGATCAACTTGCCATTGGAGGGCGTTTGGTCGCCCCAGTTGCCAAAAATGAAAAAGAGCAGCAGCTCATCGTGGTTGAAAGAATGAGTTCCCAGCGCTATCAAAGAACCGTACTAGACGAGGTCTTTTTTGTCCCCTTACAATCAGGGGTAGTATGAGATCTAACCTGAATTTACTATCTAATATGCCTAATAGCTTATCTAAGAGCCTCCTTGTTGCACTCATGTCTGCGTCCTTGATGCTGACGGTCGGTTGTTCTACACCTCGCACTAAGCCTGCTAGTGTGACTGATCGCAGTGGTGGGGGATATGAACCAGCACCAGCTGGTTACTATCGTGTGAAAAAAGGTGATACCTTAGCGCGCATTGCCTTGGACCATGGTCAGGCACCACGTGATGTAGCGCAGTGGAATACTGCTGCTAATCCAAGCTTTAATCCAAATGTGATTGAGGTTGGCGATTTAGTATTGATCAGAGCCCCTGCAGGATCAAAGCCTGTAAAAGTGGCGGATAAAAAACCAGCCAATGATAAAGCGGACGAACCCGCACCAGAACCTAGTAAGCCGGAAATCGTTGCAGAGCCTGGGATTCGTTTATCTTGGCCCGCTAAAGGCAAGGTAAGTGCTGAATTTAGCGAAACCAATAAAGGTATTGATATTGCTGGCAAGGTTGGTGAGCCAGTTTTGGCAGCCTCTGACGGCAAGGTAGTTTATGCTGGCAATAGCTTGCGTGGTTACGGTAATTTAGTGATCGTTAAGCATGACAACACTTATCTCACAGCCTATGCACATAACAGCAAGCTCTTAGTAAAAGAGGGAGATGCTGTTCGTAAAGGACAGAAGATTGCTGAGATGGGTGATACAGATACCACTTCTGCCAAACTCCATTTTGAATTACGCGTAAACGGTAAACCAGTCAATCCAACGCCGTATCTGCAGTAAGGATTTGGCAAGAGCCCATGGCCACTGTTCTCGTCTTTGATATTGAAACGATTCCGGACGTTGCTGGAATACGTCGTCTGGAAGACTATCCGGACTCTATGAGTGATGCCGAAGTAGCGGCTAAAGCGATGGCTGATAAAGCTGCTAAAACAGGCAGTGAGTTTCTACCACTCTTCTTGCAAAAGATTGTTGCTATTTCTTGCGTGATTCGCAGAAGTACAAAAGAGGGTGCTCCACAAATTAAAGTAGGAACCCTGGGCACCTCACAAGATGATGAGAAGGTTTTAATTCAGGCTTTCTTTGATCTGATTGAGAAGTACACACCGCAACTCGTTTCCTGGAATGGTAGTGGCTTTGATCTACCAGTACTTCACTACCGCGCACTTGCCAATCACATACAGGCGCCACGCTATTGGGAAATGGGTGAGAGCCAAGAGGCTGATAGTCGCGACTTTAAGTGGAATAACTACATCAGCCGTTATCACATGCGCCATCTCGATATGATGGATCTTCTAGCAAAGTTCAATGGTCGAGCCAATGCACCTCTAGATGGTCTGGCAAAGCTGTGCGGCTTCCCAGGCAAGATGGGTATGGATGGTAGTCAAGTTTGGCCTGCGTATCAAGATGGCAAGATTGAGGACATTCGCCGCTATTGCGAGACTGATGTTGTCAATACCTACCTGATGTATTGCCGTTTTCAATTGTTACGCGGAGGCTTTTCTTTAGCTGAATACCAAGAAGAAATTGAGTTTGTAAAAGCTTATCTAGAAAAAGAAGCCAAAGAGCCTCATGGTGCTCAGTGGCAAGAGTATCTCCAAGGTTTCGCACCGGATGCGTAGAGGTGCTAAGCCAGTCAATATCGAAGTGACTGAGCCAGTAATTGTTGAAGCACTCGATTTAGATGCCCAAGGCATTGCCCGTTTAAGTCCTAATGAGCAAGACCAAGCCATTGGTCAAAGCGGTAAGGTGATTTTCATCAAAGGCGCATTACCAACTGAGTTGGTAACTTACACCATCACTAGCGATAAAGCCCGTTTTAGTAAAGCGAAGGTGCGCGACATCCTAAAACCCGCTGTATTTAGGGCAGAGCCGAAGTGTGCAGCCTTTGGCGTCTGTGGCGGCTGCACAATGCAGCACTTAGATATTCGGGCACAAGTTGCGATGAAGCAACGAGTTCTTGAAGATGACTTACAACACATCGCCAAAGTAAAGCCAGAAGAAATTCTGCGGCCTATGGGTGGCCCTACTTGGGAATATCGACAGCGTGCACGCTTGAGCGTAGTGAACCGCTCCATTAAGAAGGGTACGGTACTCATTGGTTTTCATGAAGGTAAGAGTGGCTATGTAGCCGATATGCTGGCCTGTGAGATTTTGCCAAAGCATGTCTCTGATTTATTACCGGAGATGCGTAAATTAGTTATGGATCTATCGATCGTGGATCGTATGCCACAAATTGAAATTGCGATTGGTGAACCAGAAGAGCCTCATTCAGAGGATCCTATCAAAGCCCTGCCAGTCACAGCATTGGTATTTCGTAATCTACTTCCCTTAACTGCTTCAGATGAGGATTTGCTGCGATCATTTGCCGACCAGCACCAGGTCTGGATTTGGTTGCAGCCCAAAGGCATTGAGACCATAGCCCCATTTTATCCAGAGACCGGCAAGCTTTGCTACCGCCTACCCGAATTCGAAATCGAGATGCCATTTAAGCCTGCTGATTTCACACAAGTAAATCACATGATGAACCGCGCGCTCGTCAGCAGGGCAATTCGTTTGCTGGAAGTAAAAGAAACTGATCGTGTGCTCGATTTGTTTTGTGGGCTTGGCAACTTCACATTGCCACTCGCCAGAAAAGCTAATCAAGTCTTGGGTATCGAAGGCTTAGAAACATTAACAACGCGTGCTAAAGAAAATGCGCTCTATAACGGCTTGGCTCATAAAGTTAGTTTTATCCAAAGCGATTTATTTACAGTCACTGCGGAAACGATTGCATCTTGGAGCCAAGCAGAACGTTGGCTGATGGACCCCCCACGTGAAGGTGCCATAGAAATTTGTAGGGCACTTGCAGACTTATATATTCAAAAGAGCGACTTATTGCCACAGCGCATTGTGTATGTTTCTTGTAATCCTAAGACATTGGCTAGGGATGTGGAGATCTTGTGTCACCAAGCAGGCTATACGCTTTCTAGTGCAGGGATTGTGAATATGTTTCCACACACCTCCCATGTGGAATCTATGGCCGTGTTTGACCGCTCAAAGATCCTCTAAATCACCGATTTAGTGCATCACGCATTTTTACGGTGCAATCGACTGTTAGGCCTAATTTAGTGAAGCGTAGATTAAGACTATGCAGTTGTATGACTGCTAACAATTTCATCAAACACTAGGAGTGTGTCATGAAAGCCTCAGATAGTTTTGCGATCATCTTCATTTTGATTGCACTGTCTTATGCGGTCAGCATGTTTGTAGCGAGCTAATAGCTCCCTTACAAAACGCGAAGACAAAACAAAAGGCGCCCGCAGGCGCCTTGAGAGAACAACACACTAAAGTTTTTAACGCGTCTTAATCTCGATTGCCACCAACAATACCTAAAAGTGCCAGTAGGTTAGTAAAGACGTTATATACGTCTAAGTAGATGGCGAGAGTAGCCATGATGTAGTTAGTCTCACCACCATTGATGACACGCTGTACGTCAACCAAGATGAAGGCTGAGAAGATTGCGATAGCCAAAACCATCACAGTCAACATTAAGGCAGGTAACTGCAACCAGATGTTTGCTAATGATGCAACGATCAAGAGCAATACGCCAACCATTAACCATTTACCCATGCCAGCAAAATCGCTTTTGCTCACAGTTGCAATGGTTGCCATCGTAGCGAAGATCGCAGCTGTACCACCAAAAGACAGCATGATGAGAGTTGCGCCATTGCTGTAGCTATTGAGGGTAAAACCAATCAAGCGGGACATCATAATGCCCATGAAGAAGG
Source organism: uncultured beta proteobacterium (assembly GCA_903909925.1). GTDB lineage: Bacteria > Pseudomonadota > Gammaproteobacteria > Burkholderiales > Burkholderiaceae > Polynucleobacter. The sequence goes on from CAIVXR010000052.1 coordinate 15,695, forward strand.
TGAAACCGAGCAGCAGCAGAACACCTAAACCAGTATCTTTATTCTTCTCAATTGCCCAGAAGAAACCAAAGGCAACAGCCATAAAGACGATGAAACCAACAAATGGACTGCCAGCGAAAAGGCTCAAGCCCATTGCAACTCCAAGCCAGGCGCCAATCACTGTTGGCACCATAGATAATGCCAAGAGAGCATAGGTGTTGCGTAGCACACGGTTACGCACCTGAATATTGCTGATTGAGCCGGTTTGGCCAAAGCCGTAAGAGTTCAGATCACTCATATTGACTCCTTCTTTCAAAGTGATTACATGAGCCCACGAAGGGCTGTTGACAGTAAGTATAGACAAAACACCCCGATTTCAAGGCTCCAAAGAAAAGACCTACAAAATGAAGGCTTATGCCCTGTAAATTCAAGGGCTTAGCCCTACTTATATAAGGGTAAATACGGTCAGGCAATGTATAATTCGGGGGTCGTTGAGCTTGGTAGGGCCATTAGGGCCATTTTTCACTTAAGCCAACAAACATCATTGAAATCACTATTGGAGTCTTGCATGGCAATTGAACGCACCCTTTCTATCATCAAACCTGATGCTGTCGCTAAAAACGTCATCGGCAAAATCTATGACCGTTTTGAATCTGCTGGTTTGAAGATTATTGCTTCCAGAATGGCGCACCTCTCAAAGCTTGAGGCTGAGCAGTTTTATGGCGTTCACAAGGATCGTCCTTTCTTTAAAGATTTGGTGAGCTTCATGATTTCTGGCCCGGTGATGATTCAAGTATTGCAAGGCGAAGGTGCAATTGCTAAGAACCGTGATTTGATGGGTGCTACAGATCCTAAGAAAGCAGACAAAGGCACTATCCGTGCTGACTTTGCTGACAGCATTGATGCAAACGCTGTGCATGGTTCTGATGCTCCTGAAACAGCTGCTGTGGAAGTTGCTTTCTTCTTCCCTGGCATCAATGTTTTCAATCGTTAATCAGTAACATATTTATTTATAAGTAGGCGCATTGACCTCCCCGCGCGTAAATCTCTTAGATTTTGACGCTGACCAAATGGCGGCGTATGTCGCGGGGCTAAATGAGAAGCCCTTTAGGGCAAAGCAGCTCATGCAGTGGATACACCAACGTGGTGTATCTGACATTAATGACATGAGTGATTTAGCAAAAAGCTTTAGAGCGACATTATTAGATAAAGTAGAGGTTCTTTCTCTCCCCGTTATCAAAGACGAGCACGCCTCAGACGGTACCCGTAAATGGTTGCTGGACGTGGGCGCTAGTAATGCGGTTGAGTCCGTTTTTATTCCTGAAGATGATCGGGGTACCTTGTGTATTTCTTCTCAGGCAGGTTGCGCAGTCAATTGCCGTTTTTGTTCCACAGGTCGGCAAGGTTTCTCACGCAATCTCACTACTGGAGAAATCATTGGGCAACTCTGGTTTGCTGAGCATCTCTTACGTCGCGATCCAGAAGCCATTCGCAGAATTGAAAAGTTTCCAACTCCAGGCTGGGAACACACCGGCCGAGTGATCTCGAATGTCGTGATGATGGGTATGGGTGAACCACTCCTCAATTACGATAATGTCGTCTCTGCATTGCGTTTGATGTTAGACGACAGAGCTTATGGCTTATCACGTCGTAGAGTCACAGTCTCAACTTCGGGCGTGGTACCTATGATTGATCGCTTGGCACAAGATTGCCCGGTTGCTCTTGCAGTGTCATTGCACGCGGCGAATGATGCTCTGCGCGATCAACTAGTGCCACTCAATCAGAAATACCCCTTACGTGAATTGCTTGATGCCTGTGAGCGTTACTTGCCATTTGCACCAAGAGATTTCTTGACCTTCGAATATTGCATGTTAGATGGCGTGAATGACTCAGACGTTCAGGCAAAAGAATTAGTACGTTTACTCAGTAACATTAAGTGCAAAATAAACCTCATCCCATTTAATCCATTTCCAGAATCAGGTTTGAAGCGCTCATCAGCCCAGCGGATACATGCTTTTTTTGGCATCCTCTTAGATGCAGGAATGGTGGCTACAGTACGTAAGACCCGTGGTGATGATATTGCTGCTGCCTGCGGACAATTGGCAGGAGATGTTGTGGATCGCACCCGCGTGCGCGAACGTGCTGTGCACGATGCAGAAATTGTTACAGAATCAGAAGAGCAGCCCATCGAGTGGCTCAAAAAGTTAAATTAATATTAGGTCTATATGAGCTCTAATCATTTTTCCTCACCAAAGTTGCCGAATTTACCTTTGGGGCCATCCCCGAAGCGCGCAACGCGTCAATCAACCGTTGCTTGGAAAACTAACATCATTACTGTAGGTGGTGATGCGCCCGTGCGTGTGCAATCGATGACCAACACTGATACTGCAGATGCAGTCGGT